>JALYXC010000341.1 GCA_030947315.1 Verrucomicrobiota bacterium
ACCTGTGCCTGTGACCGTCAATCCACCATTAGTTCCGGTGTTATCGAGAATAATTCCTGTAGCCGATCCGCCATTGGACGTGATGCTTTGAAAAGTCAGTCCGCTGACCCCGATCGTAGTGTTCGCGATGTTTAGCGCCGTGCCATTTACAGAACTGATGGTGTTGCTCGCGCCTGTTACGTTAATTGCTGTCGCACCGCCGGTGGCATTAAAACCGGTACCGCTCGTGGTGGTGAGATTCAATCCGCCACCAACGAAATTAATTGTATGCCCAGTGTTGCTGGTTAATGTGACGGCAGGATTCGCGCCAGTACTGAGATTTTTCATCGCACCGCTAAATGTCGTCGTGCCGGCCGTGTTATTCTGGACGATGACTCCAAATCCGGTATCCGAGAGCGACCCCGATAAAGTAACCACTCCACCGTTCCGTCCGCTAATATCCACTGACCGACCTGCTGTGTTGCTGATGCCGCCCGCGTAAGTATTCGTCCCGTTACCGCCGGTAATTTTGAATGCACCGCCGGCTGCGCCGGTGATAAAACCGCTGTTTACCACGACGGTGTTATTGATGTTGTTTAGCACGATTCCGTTATCCGCACTATTGGTGGAAGAAGCGCCGTCCAAGGTGACGTTAACCGTACCGCTCGCGAGATTTAACGCTGCGCCGCCAGTTGCGGAGGCAATCACGTTACTGATGACAAGACTTCCAACAGACGCACCGGAGATAGAGCGGCCGCCTGCAGAATTAATATTGAGTCCGTGAACTATGTTGTTGGAAGCCAACGTGAGAGCAGCGCCGCTGGGAACAAAAATGGCAGGTCGGACTCCCGCCAAAAGCAGGGTAGTGCCGCCCACCTCCAAGGGGTCTCCCGATCCGATGAGTTGTTGTCCATTTTTCAAAACGATACCCGCCGTGTAATTGCCACTGCCTTGATAGAGGTAAATAAAATCGTTGGTGGTGCTGGCGCTGGCCGCGCTGGTCAGAGAATTAAAAGGCGAATTCTGCCGGCCGTCGCCGTTCGGTCCGGCGTTGTTCACGAACCAGACATGGTTGCTAACGGTAACAGTAACAATAGAGGAGCTTGTGCCCCCGTTCCCGTCGCTGATACTGTAAGTAAATGTGTCCGTGCCCGTGAAGCCAACTGCCGAGGTGTAAGTGAAACTGCCATTGCCTGCCATTGTAACCGAGCCTCCGTTGGCGCTGGTAGGACTGAAGCTGTTCACACTGATGCTGTCGCCGTCAGGATCAGAATCATTAGTGAGCACACCACTGCCAACCGACACGGTTAGAAGCGTGTTGCCAATTGCGCTATAAGAATCCGGTCGAGCGATGGGCGATGTTTTAATTGAACCAATAACCAATGTCTGGTTGGGAAAATTCGTGTCGTTGAACTGGAGGTTGAGCAGGTTCGTTCCACTGGTGTTGGTGATCGTGATGGTGTAACGCAACGTATCGCCGGGATTGGTTTTTCCGTTGGCGTCAGCATCAACCTGGCGCACGGCTGTTTTACGGGCAGTGACCTGTGCGGGCAGCGAATAGGTAAGGCCCAAACAAAACGAAATGAGGATAAATATCTTAAAATCCCGCAGGGTGACTGGCCGTAGCCCGCGAGCTATGGAAAACCGATCTACCAATAGTGATAAAAGTCTCATATTAGCTTTGCACCTCATCCAGGCAGGCGTCCTTGACCACAGTGCGCTCCATCAGATAGTAGGGGCCGTTGACGGCAATTTTTTTAAATCCCAGGCGTTCATACCAACAAAGCGCCGGGTTGAAAATTTCCACATGGATCGTGACACTCTTGTCGGTTTTTGCGCCTTCAAATAAAATTCGGTCCATCAGCGCCGTTCCTATTCCGCGTCTGCGATAAATAGGCAACAAGGCGATGTCCATAACACGAATTTCATTCTTCCGCCGATGAACATAAAGCCGTCCTGCGCATTCCCCGTCCACGTTGATTATTTGCAGTGTCGCTCCCGGATAGTTTTCCCGATAATGTTTGTCCTGCGCTTGGAATTGCATCCTCAAAAAATTCTCTCGTTGCGGCTCACTCCACTCGCAGGCAGCCAATTCTTCCACCCTCGTGCTGGCATAAACTTGAAAGAGAAACTCTTCATCTCCCGCTGCAATGGATTGCAGTGTCACGCGCGACTCGGTTGTTTCAGATAATTGAGCCATAACATCAATCAACTTCGCGGCGGGAAAATCCCTTGTAAAGCGATGCAAAAATTAAGCGTCAGATAAGGCATCATATTGTTATGTGGCTGACCTCCGCCGGTCGTACTTACCGCATTGGGCGACATTGACACCAGAGCAGTGGTGTCTGTCTGGTACAAAGATGCGCCCACCGATCGAGCCAAGGCCTCCGTTGAACCCGGCGCCGGATCTTCGCCGGGCTGGGTTGATGCCATCATCGCGTGGCTATGAGCGGGCATCTGCGATTGGAGGAGTGTTGCCGTCTCAGCGCCGCCCATTTGACCTAAGTCATAAAGCGAAAGACCCGGTCCTTGACCGGGATGCATGGGCGCGTTTCCTTGAATATTAGGCAACGCAAAAGTAGATCGTCCATCGCCTCCATAGGTTGTTCCCAGTAGAGAAAACAACGCCGTGTTTTGAGAGATGGGCAATAGTTGACCGCTGCAAAATGCCCATCCTAGCGGAGCAAAGTTGAACGGGAAGATTCGGATTTCAGCTACAAATGGATCTGCCATAATCGTTTATTTAGGTTGGTGATGGAAAAATACCAAACAAAGAAATGATAAAATTCACACACAAGTACGGCTGAAGATTATTGTGCGGCTGACTTCCGCCGGTCGGGCCGATCGAGTTTGCGCTGAGCGAACTATTCGGCGGCATCGCAATGTAAGGGGTGTAGCTGGGGGTCTGAGCCAGCACATTGCCTCCAGCCGCGGCTGCAGATGCGTTGTTGGGAGACGCTAGCAGACCGTGGGTGTGAGCGGCAACTTGTTGAACCGTTAGAGATACTGATTCGACCCCTCCGGTTTGCGCTAATAGAAATCCGCCACCTTGATGTAGCGGAAGGCGGCCACGTAGGTCAGGCAAGGCAAAGGTGGATTGCCCATCGCCACCGTAAGTTGTTCCAATCAGGTTGAACAATGTGTCGTTCCCGGAAATGGGAAGTAACTGGCCATCGCATAACATCCAGCCGGCCGGCGCAAAATTGCCCGCAAATATTCTCAGTTCTCCGATATAAGGTTGTGCCATAATCCTTATGTTAGTTTCGCGACGGAAAAACCCCTTGCAGCGCGATACAAAAATTCAATGTCAAAAACGGCTGCATATTCTGGTGACCCTGACTACCTCCCGTGGTTGCCAATGTTCCCGGAATCAAGCTGGTGAGACTGTTGTCGGCAGGGCGATAACTTAAATTGAGAGGGCTGCCCAAAACATTGTTGGTCGGAACAACAGCATTGCCAGCGGAGGCCGAAGCCTTGGCAGTGTGAGAGTGCGCAGGTATTTCCGGAAGCGAGAGAGTATGTGCCTGTTCACCGGCTCTTTCGCCGAGCAAATGACCGTTACTGAAGTGAATCGGCGTCCGACCTTGCAAATTCGGCAGCGCAAAGTTAACTCGCCCATCTCCGCCGTAGGTTGTGCCGAGCAGAGAGAAGAGCGCCTGGTTCTGGTTGATCGGCAACAACTGCCCGTTGCATTGCGCCCATCCTTTGGGTGCAAAGGAGAAACTCATGATTCTAATTTCACTCAAAAATGGTTCGGCCATAAATCAAATAAATTAGGTCGCGCTTTGAGCGGGCCGATTGAAAACTGCTTGATAGTAACGGCTTCCGGTGAGAGCGGCCGCATCTCCCACGGGAACAATAAACATCACAAACCGTCCTATCTTCGGATGTTCGAATTGGTAACTGCTTTGTTGCAGAGGTTGATCTTTTGACCCACGAAACATAAGGGAGAATGTTTCCGGCTCACCCTTCCGAATTACTTTCCCTCCAAGTCCATGATCCGGAGAAGCACTGGCTTCGATCATCTCCAATTTCGTCGTCCCGCTAATTTGGCACACGTCAAACTTCGTCCCAACTAATTCCGCCAAAGTGGCGAATCTCAGCTTAGCGAAAGAAATCGCGGTCGGTTTCGGGCCTGAAAACAGGCCAAGACTGACCGGCGCCGCAGCGACCGTGGCCATAGCCGAACATTGGAGAATAAATTTTCGGCGGCTCGTCATATTATAAGTGCGTCATCTAGTTTGCGTGTTGGCACGAATTGTCCTGGCCCGGCAGGACCCCGCTTTTTATTTAATGTCGCTATTCTTGTTCTATTCAATTCAAACAGTCAAGATAATTCTTCAAAAAAAATCACGAATAAAACTGGTCAGTCCCTGAGTTTACGCGCTAATATTATTCCATATTTTTCCCAGAGCCACCCATGAATCCAGAGCCCTTCGACAAAATGTCGTACGCTATTTTTAGCGGATTATTGCATTCCACATTTCGAGTGCAGGGCAATGCTTCGGTCATCGACCTTGAACTGATCGAAGCCACGGCGCACCGATCCTCTACGAAGAATTTTTCTCTTACCTTTAGTGGGCCATTGGATCAATTTTTACCGCAGCAAACTTATCGTATTGAACACAAGAGCCTCGGCGCTTTTGATCTTTTTATCGTCCCCATAGGCAAAGATCAAAAAAGTTTTTCCTACCAAGCCATCTTCAACAATCCCCAATAAGGTGCGGGCGAATGAAAGTTGTTTCTCTTGATTCTTTTGAGCCAGCATAAACAACAATCATTCCGGACTGCTTATTCGCCTTCACCCCAATATTTCCCTTGCCGTTTAGCCGAACAAAAATTTTCCCGCTTCCAGGGCAACCGCGGGAGTGTGAAATCAAAAATATTTATCTCGCTGTGCATCCAAAACTCTGTCGCATTCGTAAGGTTATCGGTACAGCAAAATGCGAACGCTGTTCACTCAACAAAAGAATAAAATATGAAACTTAAAAAAACTCTGATAATTACGACAGTATGCATCGCGGGAGCCATTGCTTTCCCGGTTCTGGCATCAAGTCATCGTGAAGCTCCCATGATCACGTCCAGCCCGAAGCTGGATGGCACGGACTTCTACATGTTCAACAGTTACGAAACCAATCGGCAGAATTTTGTGACCATCGTCGCGAATTACATCCCATTGCAGGACGCTTACGGCGGCCCTAACTATTTCCAACTCGATACCAACGCCGTTTACGAGATCCAAATTGATAATAATGGAAATGCCGCAGAAGACATCACTTTTCAATTTCGCTTCACCAATGTTTTCAAAAACATCTCGCTGCCGATCGGTCCGGTGGGGAACCAGCGCACTAATTCCATTCCGCTGATCAATGCGGGACAAATCACGGCGACAAACGACTCGGCGCTCAATGTGATTCAGCAATACACGGTTAATATCATTCGCGGTCCGCGCCGCACTGGCACGAGCACTCCCATCGCGAACGCCGCGAATAGTTCGACCGTGTTCACCAAGCCGGTTGACAACATCGGCAACAAATCGCTTCCCGATTACGACGCCTACGCGAACCAATACATTTATTCGATCAACATTCCTGGAAGCGCCACGCCGGGACGCATGTTTGTCGGCCAGCGAAAAGATCCATTTGTCGTTAATCTCGGTGAGACTTTCGACTTGATAAATTATTCTAATCCACTCGGGCCGGTGGATGGCGCGAAGGACAGTCTTGCGGACAAAAATGTGACCTCGCTTATTCTCGAAATTCCCAAGAGCGCATTGGTCGGCGCGACGAACGGAATTATCGCGGGATGGACGACTGCCAGCAAAATTGAAGGCACAAACATCGTGCAAGTTTCTCGTCTCGGCCAGCCGTTGGTGAACGAAGTCGTCATTGGTTTGCGGGACAAAGATAAATTCAATGCGAGCGAGCCCAGTGGGGACCCGCAATTTATCGATTATGTAACGCATCCGACTTTGCCCGCGCTCATCGAAATTTTATTTGGATCGGCGGGCGTACGCGCTCCAACAAATTTCCCTCGCACGGATCTTGTTGCAGTTTTTCTCACTGGCGTCACTGGCCTCAATGCAGACGGTGGTGTGGGCGAATTGTTGCGCTTGAACACGGGCATCGCGGCTGTGCCTGCGGCCTCGCAAAATAATCTCGGCGTGATTGCTGGAGACAATGCGGGATTTCCGAATGGTCGCCGTCCGGGTGACGACATTGTGGACATTGCGCTTCGTGTCGTGATGGGAAAATTGCTCGGCACGAATGATGCGCCGTCCGGTCAATTGCCTTTCACCGACGGAGCGCTGGTTAATGCGAGTATGTTCAAGCAAGTGTTTCCCTATTTGAACACGCCCCTCCCCGGTTCTCCCAACTCCCCGTCCATCACGATCACCTTGCAATCGTCGGCTCAAGTTCAAGGTCCCTATATGAATAGAATGGCTAGTTATAATACGAACACCGGAATTGTCAGCGGACCCAAGGAAACGGGACCGAACGGATTCTACCGACTAAAATCGGACACAAGTGGTTTGCGCCTGACCCAGTTTGCGGTCGCTTCCACCAACGTAACTTTCAGCGTCACTAAATAGCGACCTGCGCAAATTAACCAACACACGAAACAGGTGTCGCAACAGGCCTAACTGGTGCGGCACCTGTTTTAATTTTACCGTCTGCGCAACAGAGTGAAGTGATGTAACCCACCTTTCTCACGTCCTCTCCTACAAGTTAAAGATGTTTTAATGACTGGTGAGAAATGCAGGTTAAGGGTGAAATGGCATAATGATGAGTTTTTCAAATTTTAAACTCAGGGCAATTTTCGTTGTCGTCAGTTTTTTCTGTCTCGATATTTTCAGCGTGTCCTATATTCCGGCCAACGATGCGGTCGTGCTGGAGAAATTGCGGAGCGGCCCCGTCGATAAGAACACGCGCGAAATTCGTCAACTCCGGCGTGTCTGGGAACAAAACTCCCAGGATGTTCGTATCGCGACGCAACTCACGCGCCGACTTATCTCCAAAAGCCGAGAGACTTCTGATCCGCGCTATCTCGGCCAGGCCGAAGCCGTTCTCGCGGGCTGGTGGAACAAAACGAACGCGCCAGTAGAAGTAATCATCTTGCGCGCGACCATTCTCCAAAGCACACATCATTTTATTCCTGCGCTCGCGGATTTGGATCTCGCTTTCGCACTCGATCCGCGTAACGCCCAAGCATGGCTGACGCGTGCGACCATTCTGCAAGTGATTGGCGATTACACTGGAGCGCGCCAAGCCTGCGAACAGCTGAAAAATCTCACCAGCGAATTGATCGCAGTGACAAGCCTGAGCAGCGTGCAAAGTCTCACCGGCGACGCAACCGGCGCTTACGACGCCGTCAACCGCTGGCTTCAACGCGCGCCTGCCGCATCGCCCGCCGAAAAAATTTGGGCCGTCACCTTGCTGGCGGAAATTGCCGAGCGTCTCGGACGGAACATCGAAGCCGAAGCGCATTTTAAATCAGGATTGGCGATGGGGGAACGCGATCCTTATCTGCTCGGCGCTTACGCAGATTTTCTGTTGGATCAAAATCAACCTGCTCGCGTCATTGAATTATTGAAAAATGAAACGCGGGCCGATTCCTTGCTCCTGCGTCTTGCTCTCGCCGAAAAAGCTGTGGGCGATGTAAAAACCCGCGAGCATATTGAATTGTTGAAGGCGCGTTTTGAAGCCAGTGCGCAACGTGGCGACAAAGTGCACCAACGCGAAGAAGCCCGTTTCAAGTTGCATCTACTTGATGATAAAGCCCGGGCACTTTCGCTCGCCGTCGCAAATTTTCATGTTCAACGCGAGCCAGCCGACGTGCGAATTCTCCTCGAAGCCGCGAACGCCGCCGGTGACAAAAATGTGCGCAACAGCACTGAACAATTCGTGCGCACCAACAAACTTGAAGACGTGCAACTCGAGCGATTACTCCGCACCGGGGGCCATTGATGAATCCACACTTCTTTTTTAGATTTAGTTCGACTGCACTTCTTCGCTTCGTTCTGATGATGATTTGTTTTTCCACCTTTCTCGCCCACGCGCATAAACCGAGTGACAGCTATCTCACGCTCGATGTCGGAA
>JALYXC010000346.1 GCA_030947315.1 Verrucomicrobiota bacterium
CTTCAAGCTGTGACTTTTCCAGTTCAACTCTCATGCTGGCAGCTTCCGCAAGGTTGCCCTTCATGCCAGCGGCGGCAATCGCTTCGCTGCTCAATCCACCGGACGGTTCGTTCAGATTCATCTGGTAAAAGGCCGCGTGGATTTGTTTTTGTTGCGCTTTGGAAAGATTAAAATTGTCGGCAATCTGGCTCGCTTCACTAATGGCGGACTTATCGGCAGCGGTGGTTTTCTCGCCTTGTTGATATTGCGGGTAGGCTGCCAGTTGTTCTGCTGTAAGCAGTGCTTTGATTTCGTCATCCTGGTTGCCTCCCTCGGCTGCCATCGTTAGTCGCTGTTCGGTTGTGAGTTTACCGGTCAGCGATTCCATAGCGATTTCGGTTTGTCTGTGGATATGTTTCTGCATGAGGTCGCTGATGGCCTGAGCTTGATTATCGGTGAGCGTTAGTGCTTGTTTCATCCGCGCGAGTTTCGCTTGCGCGGCCTTTCGTTTAGATGTTTCGGCGGTTCCCAAACCCATAGCCATCGCGTTGGTCATGTAATCAGGCATTCTTCCGTTTTGCTCGGCGATGGTGGACTTCAACTTGGCAATCTCGTTGGAATTTGCTTGAGCGACTCCCACTTTTCCACGGAGCGTTAATAATTCGTTAAACTGCGCTTTGGCCAAGGCGGGAGAATCCTTGGATTGGGCGAGTTGCCTGGAAAGACGTTCGTTCACGCTTTTAAGTTCCGTCTGTTTTTCAGCAAGTGTGACTTGTTGCTGTTGAAGTGTTTGAACTTTTGCTCGCCAAGTTGACGCTTTATGAGCTTCATAAATTCCCGCGCCAACAGCGGCGACGAGCGTGACGGTGATTAAAGTTTTTTGAAGTGTAGTCATAGCGATAGTTTTAATTGTTGATGTGGTTACTGCAGTGGCGAGAGTTGTTCCCGCAATGGCAGCGGCGGCGGTTGAAATGTTGATGGCTAATCCAACGGGCGCGGCTTGCACGGAATTTGTGGAAACAACCCCCGCGATGATGGCCGTGGTTGAAACGATTCCGTGTTTAGAAAAATAGTTGCGCAATTTTTCCAGAGCGTAGGCAACGCGTTTCTTGGCGGCGTTTTCGCTCGCGCCAAATGCGCTTCCAACTTCCTGAAAACTTTTTCCTTCAAAAAAACGGAGCGCGATGGCGTTGCGATCTTTCTCGCCGAGTTGCCCGAGCGCGTCGTCGAGATGCGGCGCGATTTGCTGCCACGTTTCGGCGGCGGTTTCGTGGTCGAGAGATTGCATGTAAGCCTCCTGTTCGCGATGCGCGCGGCGGATTTCGTTGCGCAGAAAATTTCCCGCCGTGAGTCGCGCGGTTTGATACAACCAGCCGGAGAGAATCGTCCCGCGGCGCAAGTCGCCCGCCTTTTTTGCGAGAATAATAAAGACGGCTTGCGAAATTTCCTCGGCGGCGTGTGGGTTTTCCGTTTTCCGCAAGGCGGCCGAATAAACCATATTTACATGCCGCGAAACGAGCGTAGCAAAAGCTTCTTCGGAATTTTCTTGGGCGAATTTCCGCAGCAAATCCATGTCGGGCGCGTCGTGCATCTGTTTATAAATGTCCGCCACTGCCAAAAGGTGCCAATCTATTTTGAGAATCTTTTGACAGGATTTACAGGATGAACAAGATTCCGTTTTATTTATTTTATCATCTCGTCTCGATGAGATTAGATTCTAGCTCAAGTTTTTTCCTCTGCGTCTCCGCGTCTCTGCGGTAAAACTTTTGCGTGATTGTTTTTTTAAATGGCAAATTTATTCCCGAAGAAAAGGCGCAGGTTTCTGTTTTTGATCGAGGATTTCTTTATGGCGACGGGCTTTTTGAAACGTTGCGCATTTATAACGGACAACTTTTTCGCTGGGAAAAACATTGGGAACGTTTCCGGCGCGGCGCAGAGTTTCTAAAAATTAAAATTCCGTTTTCGTTAATTCAAATAGAACAATTCGTCGCGCAACTCATCGCCGAAAACAAGATGCCCGAAGCAATTTTGCGCATGAATCTTTCGCGGGGCAGGGGGTTGCGCGGTTACTCGCCCAAAGGCACGGAGCAGCCGACGTTTGTTTTGAGTTTGCACGATGCGCCGAAGTTGGATGGTAAAAATCCTGTGCAATGGCGATTGGCGACGTCCTCTTTTCGCGTGCAAAAAAACGATCCATTAACCGCGATAAAAAATTGCAACAAGCTCGTGCAAATCATGGCGCGAGAGGAAGCGGAATCGAAAGGCGCAGATGAAGCGCTGATTCTAAATGAAGAAAATGAAATTGCCGAGGCGACCACTGCAAATTTTTTCTGGATCGAGGACGAAAAGGTTTTTACACCCCCACTGGCCAACGGAGCCTTGCCCGGCGTGACGCGCAGTGTGGTGAAAGAAGTTTGCGAGTTGTTAAAAATTTCGTTCGCGGAAAAATCGATTGGCCGGAATAAATTAAATTTAAGTGAAGGAATTTTTCTCACCTCAACGAGCTTTGAAATTATCGAAGTCATTTTGGTGGATAATCGAGACGCGCCGAAATCGCCGCTGACTAAGAGAATTGCGCGCGCTTATTGCGAAATAATTTTGCGCGAGACGGGCGGTTTCGATGAGAAAAAATAAAACGGCGATTTCGAATAAGACTCTCGTCGCCATAGAGCCTGTGACTACAAGACATCTTGCAAAAAAGAAAAAACTCCGACGAGGACCGCTTTTGCCCACTCGGAGCTGGCGAAGTTAAATCTGACCGTTATGGTGCCACCAAACCTTAGCCAAAATGCGCGAAAGAATGCTTTGAGTATAATTACCCGGAGAAAAATGAACTGCCAATTTAGTTTGATGGTGGCGCTCGCAGGATTTGGTTTCTCAAGTCACGGGGCGATCACGGTTGGGTCGTGGATACCGATTTTTCGAGGAGTGGACCGGGCAACTGGCGAAGCTGACGCCGCCGAATCCAGGCCGCAAAAAGTGAACGTTTTGCGAATTGACCTTAGGGAGCCGGATGTCGCGCTTTTTTCCACACCTTCCAATGGCGCAGAGCTGCTTGAAACCAGCGGCCAAACCACCAGTCAGTTTCTTACAAACTACGGAGTTAAAGTCGCCGTAAATGCGAACTTCTTTTCTCCTTGCTGTTCGACGAACGTGGGTGAATCAAAAGATTTATTTGGCATTGCTATTTCGCAAGGGCAGTTGGTTTCTCCGCAGGAGCCGGGAACTTTTTCCACGGCGTTGCTTATCACCAGCAACAATCTGGCGTCCATCGCCACCACTCCGATTAATACGAGCAACATTTTTACGGCGGTGGGGGGAGCCGAAATTATTTTGCAAAATGGAAGCAACGTCGGCGTAAATCCCGAAATAGATCCGCGGACCTTCGTGGGACTTTCCCAGACCAAGCGTTATCTCTATCTCGTGACGGTCGATGGCCGGCAACCTGGCTATAGTGAGGGCGTAAATCATTTCGAAGCCGCGCAATGGCTTATTCGCTTCGGTGCGTACCAGGGATTTCTTTTAGACGGCGGTGGATCGACTGCCATGGTTATGTCTGACAATGCCGGAGGAGCCATTACACTCAACCGCCCCATTAACGGAGGGATTCCCGGCAACCAGCGCATTGTGGGCAACAATATTGGCGTTTTCGCGCAACCGTTACCGGATGTGATTGTGACGGCATTGAATTGGGTGCCAATCAATCTTGTCTCTGGCACGCGAATGGTTTTTCGCGCGACCGTGAAAAACCAGGGACTCGGAGCAACTCCGCGCGGAGTCATTTTAGGCGTCGGGTTTTTGATTGATGGTGTGGGTGTTTCCTGGACGGATACTTATACCAACTCGCTCGCAGCCGGGGCGTCAATCACCCTGACTGCGGATGGCGGGCCCAACGGGACAAATGTCTGGTTTGCCACCGCTGGGACTCACGTCCTCACCGCGACGGTGGATGACGTGGCTCGATTTTCTGAGAGCAATGAGACGAACAACTCGCTCAACGTTGCGTTTAATGTTTTCCGCAGCAGCTATGCGCTCAATTCCGGCGGAAGCGCAGCGTCGCCATTTTCCGCTGACGCCTTTTTCAGCAGCGGAACCACGTTTTCTGTCGTCAATCCGATCAGCACCACCGGCGTTAGCAATGCGGCGCCCCAAGCCGTTTATCAAAGCGAACGCGCTGGAAGTTTCAGTTACTCTTTGACGAATCTGATGCCGGGCGCGATGCACACTGTCC
>JALYXC010000347.1 GCA_030947315.1 Verrucomicrobiota bacterium
GATGGAACCTGGCGCGTAGCTCAGCAAGGTGTTCCCGGCGAGACCTATCATTTTTCAACGGATCTTTATCTTTCAATTCGCGAGGTGGTGGAAAAAATTTCCCAGACACTCAACGTGGATTTTAATGACGTCGTGGAAGTCGTCGGCGATCGTCCCGGAAAAGATGCGGCTTATCTTTTGGACAGTTCCAAAGCGCGAAAAACTTTAGGCTGGAGCGATCAAGTCAGTTTGGATCAAGGCATTGCAGAAACTATCTTGTGGGTGACGGAAAATCTTGAAGAACTTAAAAAGCAACCGTCTGATTATATTCACAAACCTTGAAATTATGTCTGGAAAAAAAATTCTTGTCACGGGCGGTTTTGGATATGTCGGCAGCCGTTTGACGCCGCACCTGTTGAAGTTGGGACACCAGGTGCGTGTTTTGGATTTAATGCTTTACACCAATGCTGGTTTGGATGCGCTTAAAAAAGATGCCTCGTTCCCAAAATGGAAGGAACGATTTGAATTGGTGCGAGGCGATCTGCGTGAACCGAAAGTAGTCAAGGCGGCCACGGAAGGCGTGGAGATTATTATTCATCTGGCCGCTATTTCCAATGATCCGACCGGCGAAATTGACGAAGCACTGACGCGGCAAATAAATTTTGATGCGATCGGAATGCTGCTCGCTATCGCCCGCGAAAATGGCGTGAAGAGATTTATCAACGCGTCTTCGAGCAGTGTTTTTGGAATCAAACCAGTGGCCGATGTCACGGAAAAACTGGAGCCGGAGCCGCTGACTTTTTATTCCCGGTACAAAATGTTTTCGGAGTGGCTCGTGGTGGCGGCTTCTTCTCCTAATTTTTGCACAGTGAATATTCGCCCGGCGACTATTTGTGGTTATTCGCCGCGGCAACGTTTTGATTTGACTGTAAATAAACTTACGGCCGATGCCATTCGCAAAGGAGTGATCACAGTGCATGGCGGCGAGCAGCGCCGGCCGAATGTGGGAATGGCCGATATGATTAATCTTTACGGAATTCTAGCGCAAATTGATTCGAAACTAGTCAATGGGAGAACCTTCAATTTTGGTTTTGAAAATCATAAAGTCATTGAGATCGCCAAAATCATTCAGGCCGAATTGGCGGATCTTAATGTCGAAATCAAAGTGACCGACACGCTCGACCAACGCGACTATCATATTTCATCAAAAAAGATTTTGACCGCGCTCAAGTACAATCCGGTCAGCTCTATTCGGCAAGAGGTCGCTCATTTGCGTCGGGCTTTGGAAAACGGCGCGTGCCCTGACATTGATGCGCCGGACTATTACAACATGAAATTCATGAAGATTAGCCGGAACGCGGGCGCCTACAATTTTTTATCCCGATAAATTTAATGTCGAATCTTTCCAAAGTCATTCCATTCGAGTCGGCTCGAGTTGTTTTTGATCAAATTCGAGCTTTGGGAAAAAAGATTGTTCAATCGCACGGCGTTTACGATCTAATTCATCCTGGGCACATTTGTCATTTGGAAGAAGCTCGTGGTTTGGGTGACGTTCTGGTGGTCACAATTACCGCGGATAAACAGACCCACAAAGGTCCGGGCCGCCCTTACTTCAATGAGCAACTGCGCGCCAAAAGTCTCGCGGCGCTTTCGTGCGTAGATCAGATCGTTATTGTTCCTTACTCCGACGCGGTCGCGGCGATCGAAGCGGTTCGTCCGCACATTTATTGCAAAGGCAAGGAATATGAAGAGCCCGATTTCGATGGATCAGGCAGTTTGAAGGAGGAAATTCTGGCCGCGCAAAAGATCGGCGGCGAAGTTCGTTACATCGGCTCGATCAAGTATAGCTCAACGAAATTGCTCAACCAATATTTCGATCATTTAAGCATTCCGGTAAAATCATTCTGTCACGCGCTGGCCGCTCAATATACTCGCCGAGATTTCGTGGAAGCCGTGGAGAGTTTTGCCGATCTTAAAGTGCTCGTGATTGGCGATACTATTTTTGATCGCTACTCCTACTTGAAAGTGCAGGGATTAACTTCCAAGAACCGGATTCTTTCCGGGCGATTTTTAAACCAGGAGACGCAATGCGGCGGCGCGCTGGCGGTTTTTCGCCACGTCAAACAATTCACAAATAATGTAAAGTTCTTGAGCCTGGTGGGAACCGAACCGTGGGTCGAGCCGATTTTACGGGAACATTTGCCTGAAGGAGATAACCTGGCAATTCACGATGAAAATTTTACAACAATTATTAAAGAACGTTTTATTGAACCGCGCATTGGTGGGGCGGAATTAAGCAAACTATTCTCGGTGAATTATATTGATGTTGAACCTCCTTCCGAAAAAGTTCTGGAACAAATTGAATCGAAAATTCACGCCATAATTTCCAAAGTAGATGTGGTGTTGCTACTCGATTTTGGACATGGCCTGGTGCAGCGACGCCTTCGCGAAATCATCCAGGAAACCGCGCCGTTTCTGGTTCTGAATTGTCAGACCAATAGTAACAACCATGGTTTCAATATCATTTCGCGCCAGTATCAACGCGCCGATGCTTTTACGCTTGATGAACAGGAATTGATGTTGGCGGTCGGTTGCCGCGAAATGAACTTTCAGGAGGAACTAAAAAATCTGAAACAAAATTTACAATCGCGTTACGCCTGGCTGACGCGCGGCTCTTTTCAAACCATCGGGCTGGCGCAAGGCCAGGAACCAAGCATCTGTCCACCACTGGAAACCGATGTGGTGGATACTGTCGGCGCGGGCGACGCATTCTTCGCTGTCGCCGCTTTAGCCGCCGTAAAAAAATTGCCGATTCCGCTGGCGACTTTTCTAGGGCAACTTGCGGGAGGCCAAGCAGTGAAAATTGTCGGCAATGAACATCCGATATCCAAACAAGTTTTAATTAAAGCAGGAATGTCTTTGTTGAATTTCTGATGAAAACTCTCGCCGCAATTTTGGTTGAGCAGAAGAAACCGCTCGTCATTGATGAAGTGGAAATTCCCCCGCTCAGTTTTGGCCAGGCGCTGATCGAAATTAAAGTCAGCCGGATTTGCGGCTCACAAATCGGCGAAATTGACGGCGTCAAAGGGCCGGATCGTTTTCTTCCGCATCTGCTCGGCCATGAAGGCGGCGGAATCGTTTTGGAAATCGGGCCAGAAGTAAAAAATGTAAAACCGGGCGATCGGGTTGTTTTGCATTGGCGTCCTGGAAAAGGAATCGAAGCGCGCCCGCCGATTTACAATTGGGGAAATAAAAAAGCGAATGCGGGCGCAATCACAACATTCAATCGCTACGCCGTCATTTCCGAAAATCGTCTCACGGTCGTTCCCGCAGACACCGATTTTGAAATTTGCTCTTTGCTCGCCGATACATTGACGACAGGTTTTGGGGCGATCAACAACGACGCAAAAGTAAAAATCGGCGAATCGGTTGTGGTCATTGGCGTTGGCGGAATTGGACTCGGCACGTTGCTCGGCGCAAAACTTGCCGGAGCGAATCCAATTATTGCCGTTGATTTGCATGACCACAAATTGAAAAAGGCGACAGAGTTTGGCGCAACTCACACGATTAATTCCGCGAACGAAAATTTTCCTGAAGCGGTTTTGCAAATTCTCAACGGCCAGCAGCCTGACGTCGTGATTGACGGCAGCGGCCATCCTGAAGTTTTGGAAAAAGCATTTGCGCTCACGAGCAATACCGGACGCTGCATCGGTGTTGGCGTGATGCATCACGAACGCAAAATGTCGCTCAACACGTTGCCGTTGCATTTTGAAAAAGTTTTACGCGGCTCTCATGGCGGGAACAGTCAGCCTGCGATTGATATTCCGCGTTATCTTCGCATGATTCGCCACGGAAAATTTGATCCGCGCGGCATGGTTTCGCATCGCATCAAGCTCGATCAAGTCAATGAAGGCATCGCGAAAATGCGCTCGGGCGAAGTGGTTCATTGCATGATTCATTTCGACGAAAAATAAAATGAGCAACGCGCTAATAAATTCTCAGGAGCCAGGCATTGCAGAACTCGAAAAAATTTCGCGTGAGCTTCGTTTTAAACTGATTGAAATGTCGCACACCGCTGGAACGCCTCATCTCGGTTCGGCGCTTTCTTGTGTGGATATTTTGGTGGCGGCCTACTGGAACATTTTGCGGATTGATCCAAAAAATTTTACGGATCCACTTCGCGACCGTTTTATTCTCAGCAAAGGCCATGCGGCTTCCGCGCTTTACGCGACGCTGGGCACGCGCGGTTTTTTTCCGCTAAAACTGCTCGATACTTTTGCCCAACACGGTAGTTGTCTGGCCGAACAACCTGCGCCGAATTGCGCGCCGGGTGTTGAACTGGCTACAGGATCACTCGGTCACGGGCTTCCTGTTGGGGTCGGAATGGCTCTCGCCGCGCGCATTCAAAAACGAAATTATCGCGTTTTTGTTTGCCTGAGCGACGGTGAATGTAACGAAGGCACTGTCTGGGAAGCCGCACTTTTTGCACCTGCTCAAAAACTGGAAAACCTCGCCGTGATTATTGATTATAATAAATGGCAGGCAACGGGTCGCAGCAATGAAATCATGGCTCTTGATTCGTTAGCGGAAAAATGGTCCGCCTTCGGCTGGATAGCATGTGAGGTGGATGGCAATAATATTTCCGCCCTCACTCAAGCATTAAAAAATATTCCCGATGGCAGCGGCAAACCGCTGGCGATTATTGCTCACACGATCAAAGGCAAAGGGGTTTCGTTTATGGAAGACGACAATAATTGGCATTATCGGATTCCCAATGCTGCAGAAGTGGTGGCAGCTAAAAAAGAACTTCAACTCTCATGAGAAACGCCTTTGCCAAACAAATCACCGCACTCGCGCAACAAGACGAACGGGTCGTTCTTTTAAGCGGCGATATTGGCAATCGTTTGTTCGATGAGATGAAAGCAAAGTGCCCAGGCCGTTTTTTTAATTGCGGTGTGGCCGAAGCCAATATGATTGGCGTCGCGGCAGGAATGGCGCTCAGCGAGTTGCGGCCCGTTTGTTACACCATTACTCCTTTTATTACTTATCGTTGCATGGAACAAATTCGCGTTGATGTTTGTTACCATCATGTTCCAGTAATTATCGTCGGCACCGGTTCCGGCCTTTCCTACGCCTCGCTTGGCGCCACGCATCATTCGTGCGAAGAGATGGGAATGTTACGGCTTTTGCCTGGACTCATTGTGCTGGCGCCGGCCGACGAATGGGAAGTCCGAGCCGCGCTCAAAGCGGCTTTGCAACAACCTCATCCCGTTTATATTCGTATCGGCAAAAAAGGAGAACCCATCGTTCATCAAGCCGAACCTTCGTTTACAATTGGTAAAGCAATCCCAATCCGTGATGGAACTGAGGCTTGTGTTCTTAGCGCGGGAACCATGCTCTCGGTGGCGTTGCAAGCGGCTGAACTACTTTCCCAAAATAATATTTCAACCAAAGTAGTCAGCTTTCACACAATTAAACCGCTCGATCAAGAATTGCTTCACGAAATTTTTTCAAAATTTAATATCGTCGCCACAATCGAAGAGCATAGTATTTTGGGCGGACTGGGCGGCAGCGTAGCCGAGTGGCTCAGTGATCATCCAGAATCTCGCGCCAAACTAATTCGGTTTGGAACGCGCGACGAATTTTTGCACGAAACCTGCGAACAAGAACAAGCCCGCGAACATTTTGGTCTGACGGCTTCCGCTATTGCGGAAAAAGTGAAATCGCGCTTAACCTAAAATTTCAAGTAACAATTTTCTCTTCGGGTTGTTGAGTCATTTGCATTTCGACCCAGCGCGCCAAAAGCCAAAGTGTGTCTGACAAACGATTGAGATAAATAATCATCTCAGAATTTTCTAATTGATTATTTTCCCGCAAAGCGCACGCGCGCCGTTCCGCGCGACGACAAATCGCGCGAGC
>JALYXC010000352.1 GCA_030947315.1 Verrucomicrobiota bacterium
TCGCACCGTTATTTGCGTCGCTCACCGCCTTTCCACGCTGGCCAATACCGATGAAATTATTGTTTTATCGCAAGGAAAAATTATTGAGCAAGGCAGTTTTGAGGAATTACTGCGAACTGGGGGCGCCTTTGCCAACATGGCCAAGCGACAGGGCATCTTTTCCGAATCGCATCAATTAAGAAAAATCAATGCTTGATTGTCATCAATAAGGCAACGGAAATCGAGCAGTCAATTCACGGACGCGTTGCCTGACTTCACGCGCGCCCTTCGGATTTTGGATGTCCATCAAGACTTCAGAAATCATGTCAGCAATGGCGGCCATTTCCTTTTCCTTCATGCCGCGGGTCGTCACCGCAGGTGTGCCGAGACGAATGCCGCTGCCTTGAAAGGGTGAGCGCGTTTCAAATGGAATCGTATTTTTATTGACGGTGATGCCGGCTTCATCGAGAGCGATTTGCGAATCTTTTCCCGTGATCCCGCGCGCGCCAACGTCCACCAGCATCAAATGATTATCCGTTCCGCCGCTGACCAGACGATAACCATTGCGTTGCATTCCTTCGGCGAGCGCTTTGGCATTTTTGACAATTTGTTGTTGGTAAATTTTAAAATCAGGTTGAAGCGCTTCGTGAAAACAAACCGCTTTGGCCGCAATCACATGCATTAACGGGCCGCCTTGAATTCCCGGAAAAGTTTGGGAATCAATTTCTTTGGCATATTTTTCTTTGCACAAAATCAAACCGCCACGCGGCCCCCGCAATGTTTTATGCGTCGTGGTCGTAACAAAATCGGCATGTTCCATCGGACTCGGATGAAGGCCCGTCGCGACCAATCCGGCAATGTGCGCAATGTCCGCCAGCAGCAATGCCCCGACTTCCCGGGCAATTTCGCCCATCCGTTTGAAATCAATGAGACGCGAATAAGCGCTGGCGCCGACGGTGATCATTTTTGGTTTATGTTCGCGTGCCAATTTGGCGAGTTGATCATAATCAATTCGTTCATCGTCCTTGCGCACGCCGTAATGGATAATTTCAAAAAATTTCCCAGAAAAATTTGCTTTGTTTCCGTGCGTCAAATGCCCGCCATGACTCAAATCCATGGTCAACATTTTATCGCCCGGCTTGAGCATGGAAAAATAAACTGCCATGTTCGCGCCGCTGCCGGAGTGCGGCTGAACGTTCGCGTGTTCCGCGCCAAAAAGTTTTTTCGCGCGATCAATCGCCAGTTGCTCGATCGTGTCCATGTTTTCACAGCCGCCGTACCAGCGTTTTTTCGGATAGCCCTCGGCATATTTATTGGTGAGCACAGAACCTTGCGCTTCCATGACGGCGGGGCTCGTAAAATTTTCACTGGCAATCAATTCAATATTTTCCTGTTGACGCTGGCGTTCCAGAAAAATGGCCTGGGCAATATCGGGATCAATCATTTTCAATTTTAATTCAATTTGAGTGTTGGAATTTTCCATTTTTTTCAGGCGACGCTCATGACGTCCGCCTTCAAACTGCGCGGCGAAAAATGCGTCGAGAATTTTTTGGGCCAGTTCCGGCGGCGTGGTGTTCGCGCCGAGACACAAAATATTCGCGTCATTATGCTGGCGGGCCACCGTCGCCATTTCTTCATCAAAAACCAGCGCCGCGCGAATGCCGGGAATCTTATTGGCGGCGATGCTCATGCCGATGCCACTGCCGCAAATCAAAAGTCCCAGTTCACTTTTTTCACTGGCCACGCATTCGGCCACGGCCTGGGCATAATCAGGATAATCGGTGGATTCAGAATTATGCGGCCCAAAATCGGTCACCGTAATTTTCCGTTCCAATAAATAATTTTTAAGAATTTCTTTTAATTTAAAACCGCCATGATCAGCACCCAGCGCCAGGGTTGTTTTGGCTGACGATAAATGCGGCGAAGTCACTGTCACCGTTTGCTCAATGAAATTGAGCATGGAAGCAATTCCTTGTTCAATTTGATCACGGCAATCGGTATAAACTCCATACGAAGCGCCAATCGGATCACTGATGTCTTTTTCAAATGTGTCCAGCGTTTCGTCAAATTCGCGAAGCAAAAAAGTTTTTTCGGCCGCTTGCGGATAAAGCACGTTAATTGAGTCAACCTGACTGTGCGTCATGCCAAAAATGTAATCGGCTCGTTGCACCAAATCAGCCGTGAGCATCCGGCTGCGCTGATGGGAAATATCAATGTCCAATTCTCTCAACGCGCTCACGGCATGAGTGCTCGGCGGCTGTCCATCAATTGCGCCCAGGCCAGCAGAAAATATTTTGTAATCACCGCGGCCTTGCACAGCATGACGAAACAAGCCTTCAGCCATCGGGCTGCGGCAGATATTTCCCGTGCAAACAAAAAGAATGGTTTTCATCCAAACGACAAGCGGACAATTTGCGACGCGATGAGAAAATCGTCAACGGAGATTTATTTAAAGGGATTGATGGCCTGAACCTCTCCATATTTTTGTCCGTGATTTAAATCTTCCGTGTAAAGAATCGAAGCTTTTAATTCGTGAGCAGCCGCGATGATTGCAGCGTCCCAGTATGAAATTTGAAATCGCTCTTGCATCTCAATGGCTTCCAAAACCAGAGGCGCAGCAATGGGAAGAATTGGAAACTCGGCAAGCCATTCCATAAATACAATTGCTTTCGTTTTCGAATAGGGTTTGGAGATTCGTCTTGTGGCATTGACGTAAAACTCTTGCAAAACTTGAACCGATGTTCCGAACCCACCCTTTTGCAGTAGTTGTGGGGCGATTTCAGTTTTAGCAAACTCTTTCGGTTCTGCCGAAACGGCATAAAGCAGGATATTCGTATCGAAAAAATACTTAGCGTTCATGAACTTCATCCCGAGTCCATGTGATCGGGCCGACTGCGGCATCTGCTTTTGCAAATATCTGTTTCAATCGCTTTTGAAGATTCGCCTTTTTTTTCTTTTCCCCCGCAAGATGTTCCAGGTATTCGCGCACCAAACCATTAACCGTCGTTTCTTTTTCCGCGGCTATTCGACGAACCGTTCGCAAAGTTTCTTCCTTCATGGCCAAGGTAATATTTCTCATAAAATACACCTATACTGTGTAACTGTGTGAGTCAAGAAATGAAGTGAAAAATAGCTTAGGAGGATTTCCGATAGGCCTCCGCCAGCAACGTTACCGGATGAACAATGCGCAATGGCAAATTTTGTTGGCGCGCGCCATTGATGAGCTGGGCCAGACAACCAGGATTTCCCGTGGCCACAATTTCGGCCTGGGTCGTTTTAATGTGTTTTAATTTTCGGTCGAGAAGGTCGTTCGCCATTTCCGGCTGGATCAAATTGTAAATACCCGCGCTCCCGCAGCACCAAGTGCTTTCGGGAAGTTCGGTTAATGTTAAATTTGGAATCGCTTGTAAAACCAGACGCGGTTGCGCGGTGATTTTTTGGCCGTGACACAAATGGCACGCTTCGTGGTAAGTGACATTTTGCGGCGGCAGATTTTTTTTCAACGGTACTTCAATCCCAATTTGCGCGAGCCATTCGTGAATATCTTTTACCTTTGCGTCCCAAAGTTCGGCGCGTTGATGATAAACCGGATCCTCGGCCAGAAGTTTTGCGTAATGTTTCAAATGCGAACCGCAGCCCGCCGCGTTCGTGATAATCGCGTCGAAATTTTCCGGCGGAAATTGGTCAATCGTCTTTCGTGCCAACTCCTGCGCCATTTCCCATTCGCCATTGTGAGCATGAAGCGAACCGCAACAATGTTGTCTTGGCGGCGTAACTACTTCACAACCGTTGCGAGCGAGAACTTCCACCGTGTCTCGATTAACATCGCTGAAAATTAAATCCTGCGCGCAACCCGTCAGCATCGCCACGCGATATTTTTTTTGTGAAGCAGCGGATGTAACCGGCGCGATGAGTTCAGCAGAAAATTTCGGCTGCATGGTCGGTGTCATCGCTTCAAGTTCGCGCAAACGTTTCGGTAATAATTTTAAAATTCCACTTTTGCGAATCACCGTTTGCAATCCGATTTGCTGATAAAATCGAATCATCAAACCGACCCCGCGCAGCCGCCGCAGATCCATGAATAACCACCGCAACGTCAACCATCGAATAAAATTTCGCCTGGGATTTTTTGCGACGCCGCTTTGTTCCGCTTCCGCGCGGGCATGTTCAAAAAGTTCGGCATAATTAACGCCGGCCGGACAAGCGGTCATGCAGGCCAGACAACCGAGACAAAAATACATTTCATCGGCAAACGTTTTGGTTGGTTCCAGCCGGTCATCCGCAATGGCTCGCATCAAAGCGATTCTTCCGCGCGGACTATTGCGTTCCAATTTTGTCGCGTCGTAGGTCGGGCAGGTCGGCAAACAAAGGCCGCAATGCATGCATTGCTGCACGACGGAATAATCCAAATCTTTTAAATGGGAATGACGATGCGAATTGCTGTTGACGGTCGAAGCGATCATTTTTGTAAATTACCAATCGGAAGATTGCGAATTCGAATTCGATTTTCCTGCACGGAAATCATGGCGCCAGCTTCCAATTGAGCATGGCATTGTAGAGCGATTGATTGCAATAGATTGTCGAGTTGTTCGGCGCGTAATTTTTCAATACGAATTCTTATCACGGAAGGTTTAACTGCGCGGTTCAAAGCGAGCAATGTATGAAAATCCGCATCGAGGGTCACAATAATTCTGTCTTCCAGGAAAGCCGTTTTTAAAATCTCTTCATCTTCCGCATTTGCCATTCTAATTTCGCCCGTATGAACTGCATCGTGGCCCGCCTGTCGCAGCAACGATGCCGCCGAACGCGACATTCCTTGATCCAGCAAAAACCTCATCTCGCCGAAGTCAATTCAATGATTTGATCGTCGAGATTGCCGGCGGCGAATTCAAGCGCTTCGCGAATGTCTTCCTCTTGAAGTTCAGGATATTCTCGTTTTAACTCTTCCCGATTGGGATAAGTAGCCAACGCTTCCAAAACTCTTCGCACTGTAATTCGCATTCCGCGAATACACGGCTGGCCATTCATTTGTTTTGGGTTGCAGGTAATTCGTTGAAAAGTCATGCCATCTATCTCGGTTTCCAAGTCTTGAATTTTCCAGCCAGATGTTCCATTCGGGTTTTTTTAAGTTCCCGCATAATCGACGAATTCTGGGACATCAGCCAATCTTCCAGTTCATCAAGCGTATCAACGGATTCCAAAATGTTCACCGGAATTTCCACAACTGTTTGCGGCGATTTCATACCTCAGTGTAGATTCGAACCGGGCAACCGCAAAGAAAAATCCATCGGCATGATACCAGTAGTCACGTTCTAAATGGACAGAATCAACGCGAAGCTCTGCTCCCTCGTTCGAGCGTGATGGCGCTGATATGATCAATATCCACAATGTGAACGTGTTCCTCCTCGAAAATAACCGCCGTGGAGCCGCTGGGGTTCAGTGAGACAAAATCGCGATGAGGAATTTTAAGCTGTTTGCCGTTATCGAGTTCCACGATCAATGGCTTAAAAGGTTGTCGGTCAATCGCGTCTTTGACATTGATCGTTTTCACCCGATTAAATTAGCAGGAAACGACAACCGGGTCAATCTGCCCGCGCATTTCGCGAAAACTAAATTCATCCGCATGATACGAACTGCGCACCAGCGGTCCGCTGGCGACATGAACAAATCCCATTTTTTCCGCAACGATTTTGTATTCCGCAAATTTTTCTGGCGCGACGAATTCCAGCACGGGCAAATGTTTTAAAGTCGGTTGCAGATATTGGCCGAGCGTTAAAATATCGCAGTTGGACTTTCTTAAATCGGCCATCGCTTCAAATAATTCCGCTTCCGTTTCGCCCAGGCCCAGCATGATTCCTGATTTGGTGTAAATCGTTTTACCACGTTTTTCTTTCACTTTGCGCAACACCGATAAAGAACGCTCGTAAGTGGCGCGATGCCGGACGCTCGGTGTCAATCGGCGCACCGTTTCCAGATTGTGATTGTAAATATGCGGGTTCGCGGAAAGGACCGCCTCAATCGAAAAATCTTTGTCCAAAAAATCCGGCACCAAAACTTCGATGATTATTCCCGGATTCAGTGCGCGCACTTTTTCGATCGTTTGCCGAAAATGTTCCGCGCCGCCATCGTTCAAATCGTCGCGCGCTACCGCGGTGATGACGACATGTTTTAGTTTCATGCGTCGGGTAGCTTCAGCGACGCGCGCCGGTTCGTCGTTTTCCAACGCCAGCGGTTTGGCCGTTTTCACCGCGCAAAATCCGCAGGCGCGCGTGCAATTTTCCCCGGCGATCATAAATGTCGCCGTGCCTTTGCTCCAACATTCCCAATGGTTGGGGCACTTCGCGCTTTCGCAAACGGTATGCAGTTTTAATTCATCCAGCAACAAGCGCGTATGCGAAAAAGTGTTCGACGTTGGCAATTTTAAGCGCAGCCACTCGGGCAAACGCGGACGCGGTTTTAAATTTATTTCAGCCACATTCATTTAATCTGAATCAATTGAGCAAAAGTGACTTATAAAATCAGACTTTTCAAACCAAAAACAATGGCAATTTGGCTTTAGGGAAGCACTTTTTGCGCCGGTGATTTTTCTGCGGCTCATCGCAGGTGGACTGTTTTATTGCGTAGAGCGGGGTTTAAAAAATGGTTTTCGGGTAGCACAGGCG
>JALYXC010000403.1 GCA_030947315.1 Verrucomicrobiota bacterium
TATCTGGAACGAATTTCCGTTTGTGAATCAAAAGAAATTGCTCTTTCGGTTGGCGATCGAATTCAACTTAAGGCCAATGCAAAAACCAAAAACGGCAAACAACTCGCCAACGGAGAGCTTGTCACCGTGAAGCAAATTGAAAACGACGGACGTATCGAATTGGAAGACGGACGGGTTTTAGAAAATAATTATCGCCAATTTGTTCGGGGCTACGCCGTCACTTCATATGCGGCTCAAGGCAAAACAGCGGACTTTGTGATTTTTTCAGACTCCGCGATACGAGCGGCGACAAATCAAAAACAATGGTACGTCACGATTTCACGCGGACGAAAAGGCATTCAGATTTTCACCAGCGATAAACAACAGTTGCGAGAAAATATTCTTCGTTCCGGCAATCGGGAACTTGCCATAGAACTTGCAGGCCAAGAAAAGCGCGTTGAGCATCGACTACCCTCGCCGTCAAAAACGATTGGCTCCAATCACTCAAAACTGAAACTGTAAATGCTCATTGAAAATGAAGCGGCTAAACTTTATTTGTCTCGTAGGCTTTCGCCGCTTCTTCCAAGTGCTTCAAACATTCGGTCACAAACCGCGTGAGTTGCCTGTCTTTTTTCCAAATCGCAGCAATCGTGCGAGTCGGTTTTACTTTTTCAAATGAACGATAGACGGGAGACGGGGGCGCATTCAGTTTTGCGATTTGTGGAATGAAGGCGACGCCGAGTCCTGCCACAACCCAGGACTGAACTGTTTCCATTTGCGAGCCCCGTAAAATTTTCTTCGTGCGAATGTTGTGTTGGCGACAAAAATTTAAAGTGTGTTCACTCAAAAGCGCACCCGTCCCGCATCAAGATGAGCCTTTCTTTTTCGAGGTCGTCGGGGAAAATTTTATGTTTGTTTGCCAGCGGATGTTTCGGAGCCACCGCCAACAATAATTCTTCCGTAAACAAAATTTGTTTTTCAACACTTTCGGAGTTTACAGGAAGGCTCACGACGGCAAAATCAATTTCATAGTTTTCCACCATTTGAAGCAATTCTCCCCTCAGACATTCGTGAATGGTGAGTTCCCAAGCGGGATGCCTGTCAGATAATTGACAAATCGCTGGAGTCAAAAAATAAGGAGCGATGCTTGGCAGGACACCAATGTTTACAGTTTTGCGCCAAACGGCCTGCTTTTCCGAAAGGTCGCGCTTTATTGTTACCATATCGCGCACGATCCGATTGGCGCGCCGATAAAACACTTCTCCCGCAGGTGTCAAAACCGAGCGCGTTCGCGAACGAAAAAATAATTTTTCGCCAAGTTCTACTTCGAGCTTTTGGATCGCCTTGCTCAATGATGAGGAAGCAACATGATTCTTCTTTGCCGCTTCGTGAAAACGTCCAGTGTCGGCAACCGCCACAAAATCCTTCAATTGATAGAGTTCCATTCTTCCGTCCCCTTTTCTTGACCATAATGTTACTCCACCGTTCGTTTTTCACTACCACATAATTTGTGACGATAGCTTTATTCTGATTCGTGGCGACGCCGCTTTGTTCAGCTAAGAAATCTTTTGTGGAATTGCACGCTCAAAGCGTGGGCGATTCCTATCATTCGATAGCCATAGGGAAACGTTTTCGATAGCCACATGCCATTTTTCTTTTCACATCCGCCTTATACATTGCTGTCGAAAAGATTTCCCAATGCATTCCAAGACGTAATGCGGAAAGGCGATTATGAAAGTGCGAAAACTTCGAAATTTGGTCGGCCCGCAAGTTCGACGGATTCGATGGCAGAAAAAATGGTCCCAGGAACAACTCACCAATAAATTACAAGACCTTGGGTGGAATATTTGCCGCCAGCGACTGGCCAGAATCGAATCTTGCGAAGCTTGGGTCAGCGACTTTGAAATGCTTCTTATCGCAACGTCTTTGGAAATAAAAGTTCTGGATTTATTTCCAAAAATTCCGATTACGAAACCACTTTATGAAGTGCTATCTGACATGATGGCCGGTCAGGTCAAATCGTTGGTAGCTCCCGAAAAAATTCTTTACGATAGGAGCGTTTCTTTATGCAGCGTTCTGCGCGATCACGATTAAAAGCATTTTGTCCAGAATTGTGGACAATCGACATTCCTCAAGTGCCCTAATTTCCATTGTGGAAACAATATGGATGCGATGCTAACAGAAGTTCGGGCTTCATCTCAACCGTGCGAACGGATCGCGTATTCTGTTCACGAAGCAGCGGCGATGCTGGGCGTTCATTACTTCAGCGTTTATTGGCTGATCCGACGGGAAAAGCTCCGCGCCTGCCGTGCGCTGCCGGCAAAAATTTTAATTCCACGTTCTGAACTTTTGCGGCTGTTGAACACCAAATAAGGAGGCTCACTATGCTTAAACGAAACGGTCAATTATGTCAGCACGCAGTTCCTGAATTTTCAGGACGGCTGACTGA
>JALYXC010000447.1 GCA_030947315.1 Verrucomicrobiota bacterium
TGCTGGGCACATTTAACTTCGTCAATGGGAACAAAGTGCAAATCACCGATGGCCACGCCACCGCCGGCCAAGTCGTCATGGCCGACGCCATCAAATTCGTTTACGCGCCCTGATGGTAAACAAACTTCCGCGCCGCCTCAGGTTTTGGGTTCCTGAGGCGCGCGCGGGAAGTTTTCAAAATGAAATCGCGGTGGGCAATTCTATTGGGCATTTTTTTTGCCGTAATTATCTTTTCGGCTGTCCTGAGTTCGTCTGGCTTTTATTTTAAAACGCGCCAGCCGCCATCCCGCAATTCTTTCGATCACAATGCGGCAATTTTTTCCAACACTTCTACCCAGAATGCGTCGCATGCTTCGCCGGTTTCCAAAACTCTCCTGGATGAAACGCCGCCGGAAATTTTACGGGTTGCATTGAACGGCGGAGATATTTCCATCGCGCTAGAAAAGTCTTCCCGCTATCTCGAAGAACATCCCGAAGGCATGGCGATTTTGCTTTCGAGTTTCAAAGTGGAAACCGAACCGAAAATGATTTTACTCCTTGGAAAATTAATTGCCGACTACGCCGATGCGCAGGCCTGCGAAGTTGCCGGAGAACTCGCGCAACACGATCCGATTCCGGAAAAACGCGAAGCCGCCTTGAAAATTTTGCGCAACGCATCAGATATAACGGCGGAGTTGCTCCAGGCAGTTCGCCGGATTTCGCGCGAGGACGCCAACGCGCAAGTGCGATTGGTTGCCCACGCTACATTGGATCATTGGCTGCGCGAACCAGCAGAAACGACAACATTAAATTGAGTCGGATTAATTTGCTTTCTTCTGCGGCTTTTAATGGCGATTGGGCGCTGATTAGGGTAAGTATTTCTGCGTGACTCCAGCTTCGTTTCTAAAAAAAACTTTTTGCGCAAGCTGCCTTTCTATTTTTGCAAACACTTTGCTTGCGGCAGACATTCCTCAATACACGGCGCGGCTTTGGCAGACAGACGATGGACTGCCGCAAAATTTCGCGCAAACGCTGGCGCAAACTCGCGATGGTTATCTCTGGATCGGAACTCAACAGGGCGTGTGCCGCTTCGATGGCATTCGCTTCAACACTTTCCGTCAACTGCCAGAGTCTTTTCTCGCCAGCCCATCTTTTGTGGCCTCCTGTGAAAGTCGCGACGGCAGTCTTTGGCTCGGCACCGAAAATCACGGCTTGTTACAATTGAACGGTGAAAAACTTTTTTCTTACGGCAGAAGGGAAGGGTTCAACAGTCCGCTGGCAAAAACAATTTGCGAAAGTAAAGACGGCTCTCTTTGGATCGGGAGCGATGTGGGTCTAACGCATTTCAAAAATAGAAAATTTACCGACTACACTCAAAAAGATGGTTTGCTTTCCAATATTGTCAGAGCCGTCTGTGAAGATCGCGAGGGCCATTTGTGGATTGGCACAGACAATGGCTTGAACATGTGGCGCAATGGAACTCTGACCAGCGTCGAAATTCAAAACGGCCTTACGCGCAATTCGATCCGAGCAATTTATGAAAGCCACGACGGTAATATCTGGCTTGGTGTGCATGGCGGGTTGACGCGAATGAACCACGGTGCCTTCGCCCATTTTACCAAGGCGGGAAGTCATTCGGAAAATATCATCAACACCATCTATGAAGATAGCAAAGGCAATCTTTGGGTCGGAAGTTATACAGGGTTGAACCGGTTGGTGGACGGAAAGCTGGTCACAGAATTGAACCATGATGGCACGCCTTTTGATTTGGTTTATTCCATCATGGAAGATCGCGAAAATAATATTTGGGTCGGGACACGCAGCGGTTTATATCGGCTGCGTCCGCGACGATTCACCACGCTGACGACGCAACAAGGCCTTTCAAACAACAACATCACTTCAATTTGCGAAGATGCCGCCGGCAAAATGTGGATCGGCACATGGGGTGGCGGACTCACTTGCATGACCAGTAGCCGAACCGTGATTTATAATTCCACCAATGGACTCGGCAGCGATTTTGTGCTCGGGCTGGGGGCTGATCGCGCGGGCGGCATTTGGATCGGAACTCCGTTCGATGTTTATAGTCTGAAATATTTTAAGGATGGCCAATTCATTCGCTACGGAAAAAACGAAGGTTTTCTTGACGCGAGTGTGAGCGTGATTTGCGAAGATGCGGCGGGAAATGTTTGGATTGGCGCGCGCGGCGCTTTAAATCGTTTTCAGAACGGAAAATTCACCCGTTATACACCGACGAATGGATTGCTCGGCCGGGATGTCAGGGTTATCCGCGAAATGGATGACGGCACTCTATTCTTTGGAACGGAGCTTGGCTTAACGCGGTTCCAAAATGGCAGGATGTTTCCTGGCAGTATTAGTTCGCCGGTCAATTCCCTTTTTGAAGATACTCATCGAGATTTATGGGTCGCTCTCTCCGGAGAAGGTATCATTCGGCCGCATGCCCACGGAATGGTCGCTTATTCCACTAAAGAAGGACTGCCCACCGATACTTTTTACGAATTAATAGATGACGATTTTGGTTACATTTGGATGACTTCCCGCAATGGAATATTCCGAATGGGAAAGAGAGCCACTGATGACTTCGACGTGGGAAAACTCAAAAGTCTCGCCTGCCGTTCTTTTGGCAAAGCAGATGGTATGGCCAGCGCGGAATGTAATAACATGGCCAAACCATCGGCTTGGAAAAGCAAGGATGGCCGGCTTTGGTTCGCGACCACAAAAGGAGTTGCCATAGTCAAACCCGAGACAATCGATTCCAACAAAACACCGCCGCCGGTGGTAATCGAGGAAGTTATTTCGGATAAGGCTCGAGTCTTGGGTCTTGAGCCTAAAGTCTTGAGTCTTGCGCCCGAAAATTCCATGCGAACGCCTTTGGACACAAGACACAAGACGCAAGACTTAATTTTAAAACCGGGTCGCGGTGAATTGGAAATTCATTATACCGCATTGAGTTTTTGCGCCCCGGAGAAGAACCAGTTTAAATATAAACTCGACGGAATTGATCCTGATTGGGTCGAGGCCGGAACACGGCGTTTTGCCTATTACAGTAACCTTCGCCCCGGCAATTATATTTTTCACGTTCAAGGATGCAACAACGACGGCGTATGGAATCAACTTGGCGCAAAGGTTAAGCTGACTTTGCAACCGCACTATTGGCAAACTTGGTGGTTCAAACTTTTCGTTGTCGTAACAAGCCTCTCTTTGGTCGCAGCCAGCGCCCGCTTTTTTACGAAAAGGCGAATGCAATTGAAACTGGAACGTCTTGAACACCAACACGCTGTCGAGAAAGAGCGCACTCGCATTGCCCAGGATATGCACGATGATTTGGGAGCGCGTCTCTCGGAAATTCTTTTGGTCGGCAGTTCCGCTAAAAATGAATTCAACAGTGACAAAATCAAAAGTCACCTTGTAAAAATTACCGATGCCACCCGCGATCTGGTAGACAACCTGGACGCCATCGTGTGGGCGGTAAATCCCCGGAATGATTCTCTCAACAAATTTGTTCTCTACGTTTGCGAGTATGCCCAGATATATCTTGAGGCAAGTTCAGTGCGATATGTCGTGAATCTTCCTGACCAATTACCTGAGTCTCCTTTATCTTCTGAGGCGCGTCATAATCTTTTTCTGGTTATTAAAGAAGCATTGCACAACATCGTAAAACATGCCCAGGCATCCGAAGCTCGCCTTTCTTTGCAAGTTCGCGACGCAACGTTATCCATCACCATTGAAGACAATGGGAAAGGATTCTCGAATGAAGCGAATTCCCTTTTCGGCAATGGACTTTCCAACATGGAGGAGCGCATTAAAAATATGGGCGGTCATTTTAATTTGACCAGTCAGCCCGGCCAGGGCACCCGAATCCATTTACAGATTCCAATTTTCCAGCATTGAATCAGCAACAAAAATTCTAGCAGCGCCCTTCTCCTCTGGTCATACTCAACGCAAAATTATGAGCGTAACCAATCCATCTCTGAGCGATTTAGCCGCCGCCATTCGCAACGTGCCTGATTTTCCCAAACCAGGCATTCAATTCAAAGACATCACGCCGGTTCTGGCCAACGGACGTCTTTTTGCCAAGTGCATTGATCATCTCATCGGAAATTTCAAACCGGGCGACGTGGATGCGGTGGTCGGTATTGACGCGCGCGGATTTATTTTTGCAGCCGCGGCTGCGCTGAAATTGGAATGCGGTTTTGTGCCGGTGCGCAAACAAGGAAAACTGCCCTTTCAAACTTTTGAGCAAAGCTACGAACTGGAATACGGTTCCAACACCATCGCCATTCACACTGACGCGATTCGGCATGGCAGCCGCATCGTTTTGATTGATGATCTTCTGGCCACCGGAGGAACCGCCGCGGCTTCGGCGGAACTTCTCAAAAAAGTTGGCGCCAATATTTTGGAAATTACTTTTTTTATCGAACTCAGTTTTCTCAAGGGTCGCGACAAATTAAAAGATTATCCGGTCCGCTCACTGGTGGTGTATTAAGAATTGAATCTTCGCCGCGAAGAGGCGGGCGAGTCGGAAAAATTTTCCATTATTTCCGGACATTTTCTTCTCCCCCACTTTGCGTCTCTGCGGTAAAAAATAAAATGCTCGACTCTCTACAATCACTCGACATCGCCCTTTTCCGGCTGATCAACGATTCGTTGAGCAATCCGCTTTTCGATAAGTTGATGCCGCTCCTGAGTGACAATGCTCTTTTCGCTCCTGCTATCATTTTAATTTCCATCGAGATTTTTTGGAAAGGCGGCGCGCGCGGGCGACTCTGCGTTGTCTTCGCAATTCTCGCGGTTGCCCTGGGCGATTCGTTGATTTGCAACACCATCAAACAAGCTGTGAATCGGCCTCGGCCGTTTAATTTTTTGGCGGATGCGCATGTTTTAATCGGGCGCGGCGGCAGCGGCAGTTTGCCTTCCTCGCACGCCGCCAACTGGTTTGCGGCGACGATGATTGCCTTTATTTATTATCGGCGCAGTTGGCGATTCATGTTGCCCATGGCGTTGCTCGTCAGCTTTTCTCGCGTCTACAATGGCGTTCATTTTCCGAGCGATGTTTGGGCCGGAGCAATTTTAGGCGCTGGCTATTCCGCCGCGCTGGTCTGGACCTCCGATGCGCTCTGGCAATTTTTTGGGATGAAATGGTTTCCAATCTGGTGGCAAAAACTTCCCTCGCTTTTGCATCCCGCTGTTCAAATTCAAAATTCAAAATTCAAAACTGAAAACTTAATTTCCCTAGACCAGCATTGGCTTCGCTTCGGGTACGTTTTTATTTTCTTAATATTTCTGGCCCGCCTCGCTTATTTAGCTAGTGGAAAAATCGAACTCAGTGAAGACGAAGCGTATCAATGGACCTGGTCAAAACATCCGGCTCTTTCTTATTACAGCAAACCACCGCTCATCGCCTACACCCAATTTCTCGGCACGCATCTTTGGGGTGATAATGAATTTGGCGTGCGATTTTTTTCGCCGCTGATTGCGGCCGTCATTTCACTTTTGCTTTTCCGTTTTGTTTCTCGCGAAACTAATCCCCGCGCCGGTTTCGTTCTCCTTGTAATTTTTGCGGCGACGCCTTTGATGGCCGTCGGCGCGACTTTAATGACCATAGATCCGCTCTCAGTTTTATTTTGGACGGCCGCGATGCTGGCGGGTTGGCGCGCGGTTCAAGAAAATGAAAATACGCGTCATTGGTTATGGGTCGGACTTTGGATGGGACTCGGTTGTCTCAGCAAATATACAAATCTTTTTCAATGGCTGAGCTGGATCACATTTTTTATTTTGTGGCCGCCGGCCCGGAAACAGTTCCGCACACGCGACCCGTATCTCGCTTTTTTTATTGCGGCGGTTTTTTCTCTGCCCGTTTTAATTTGGAACGCGCAACACCATTGGATCACGCTGGAACATATTTCCAACGACGGAAAATTAACCGAACCATGGCATCCAACTTTGCGCTACGTGTTTGATTTTATCGGATCCGAATTCATTTTGCTTAATCCAGTTTTTTTCCTGGCGATGATTTTGGCCGCTCTTCTTTTTTGGAAACGCGAACGGAAAAATCCCTTGTTAATCTTTCTGTTCAGCATGGGCGCGCCGCTGTTTTTATTTTATTTCGCCTTTAGTTTTCACTCGCGCGTTTTGCCTAATTGGATCGCGCCTTCTCTCCCGCCGCTTTTTTGTTTAATGATAATTTATTGGCATTCACGCTGGTCACCGCAGGCAAGAATCCTGGAACGATTTTTATATTTCGGCCTCATTTTCGGTTTTACTGCGGTGATTCTTTTACACGAAACTAATTTAATTTCCAAAATTATCGGCCGCCCGCTTCCTGCTCAGGTGAATCCGTTGCGGCGCGTGCGGGCCTGGCAGGAAACAGCCGCAGTTGTTGAAACGGCGCGTCAAAATCTGGCGGCGGAAGGAAAACCGGCTTTTATCATTGGCGATCATTACGGCATCACCGGCGAACTTTCGTTTTATATTCCTGAAGCCAAAGCGAATATTAAAAATAATCCGCTGGTTTATTTTCTGGCCAGCGAATATCCGCGCAACCAATTTTATTTCTGGCCAAATTATAAAAACCGTCGCGGCCAAAATGCGATTTACGTGCAGCAACTTGACTCTCCAAAATTAATGCGAGGTTGGTTTTGGAAATGGCTCCAGGGCCACGGAAATATTTATCTTTCGACCGCCACGCCGCGGAAATCGCCGCCGCTGGATTTGGAAAAACAATTTCGCTCCGTCACGGATCTGGGCGTGATTGAAATAAAATATCGCGGGCAAACTTTTCGTTATCTCCAACTCTTCGCCTGCCGCGATTTGCGCAACTAAATTGCAAACACTTTTTTCAGTTCAAGATTATGATCTCGCGGAGACTTTAACTTCCGGCCAAGCCTTTCGCTGGCAATTTCACAACGGTGGTTGGGAGAGCGTCATTGAAAATCATTGGGTGCGATTGAGCGAAGTGGAAAATGGAATTTCCGCTGAGGTTGCCGAAAAAATTTCTGATTGGCGATGGCTCGAAAATTATCTCCAGCTCGGAATTGATTTGCCAGGCATCATTCAAAGTTTTCCGAAAGATGAGCCGATGCAAAGAGCGATCGAGGCTTGTTCCGGCTTGCGCTTGTTGCGGCAAAATCCGTGGGAATGTCTGGCCTCATTTATTCTTTCATCCACCAAACAAATTTTGCAGATTCGGCAAATCGTCGCCTTGCTTTGCGAACGTTTCGGCGAAAAAATCGCGGTTCCAGTTGGACACGAACCGGCCTTTGCTTTTCCGACGATTGCAAAAATCGCCGCGCTGACGGAAAAAGATTTGCGCGATTGCAAAATGGGATTTCGCGCGCCGTTTCTTTTGGGCAGCGCAGAAATGTTGAGCGGCGGCGAAGTTAAACTGGAAACATTACCGAATTTTTCCGGCGAAAAAGCGCGCGAGGAATTATTGAAACTGCCGGGGGTCGGGCGAAAAATAGCCGATTGCGTTTTGCTTTTTGCGTTTGGTTTGCCCGAGGCTTTTCCGATGGATGTCTGGATCCTGAAAGCGTTGCAGCAACTTTATTTTCCCAAACGGCGCGTGAAAATAAAACGGTTGCGCAAATTTTCGGAAACTTATTTTGGCCCGAACGCCGGTTACGCGCAGCAATATTTATTTCATTACATGAGAACAAAAAATAAAGTTTCGCTCGAAGGGAAAGCTTTCAACCGCTAACGAAAAATCAGTGTCATCCGCGTTCTAAAAAATGAAAACTCTCGAAGTTCTTTTTACTCCGGCAGAATTCGCCACGCTGCCGCAACG
>JALYXC010000506.1 GCA_030947315.1 Verrucomicrobiota bacterium
GAGGACTGCGGAATGATTTCCCGATCACGATTTATCCATTTGGCGAGGCGATAGACCAATGTTTTCGGCACGTCGCTGATTACGGCCAACCCACCGCACATATCGCCGTAAAGGGTGCAATAACCAACGGCCAATTCGCTTTTATTTCCCGTCGTGAGCAGCAGCGAGCCAAATTTATTCGAGAGCGCCATGAGCAAAACGCCGCGCAATCGCGCCTGAATATTTTCTTCAGTTGTGTCCGACCCGCGCGAACCGAAAATTGGTTTTAATGCACTTTTTGTGGCCGCGAAAACGGTTTGAATGGAAACCACGTCAAACTTAATTTCCAGGTTTTTGGAAAGAGTTTCGGCGTCGTCTAAACTATGTTGCGAAGAAAATTCCGACGGCAGCGCCAGGCCGTGAACATTTTCCGGTCCTAATGCTGCGGCCGCCAAACAAGCCACCACGGCTGAATCAATTCCGCCGCTTAATCCGAGGACGGCCGATTTAAATCCGCATTTGTGAAAATAATCGCGCACGCCCAAAATCAGCGCGCGATAAATGGTTTCCTCATCGAAAGTTGAATTTGCCGCGAGTGCTTGATGGGAGTTGGTGTCCACGATGACAAAATCTTCGGTGAACAATTCGGCTTGAGCAATGAGTTGGCCAACGGCATTAAAAACCGTGCTGCCGCCGTCGAAAATTAATTCATCATTTCCACCCACAAGATTGCAAAAGACCACGGGCGTTTTTGTTTTGCGCGCCAAGCTGGACAACATTTCGCGCCGAACTTTTTCTTTGCCCAGGCACCAGGGCGAGGCGGAAACATTAAAGAGAATTTTCGCGCCGTCGCTGATTAATTCGAGCGGTGGATTGTGTTGGTAACGTCGTTCCGGCCAGAAATCTTCGTCATTCCAAATATCTTCGCAGATGGTCAGACCGATTTTTTGCCCGTTAAAATTTATCGGAATATTTTTGAGAGCCGGTTGAAAATAACGATCTTCGTCAAACACATCGTAAGTCGGCAGCAAAGTTTTAAGACGCGTCGCGACAACCTTTCCGTTTTGCAACAGCGCGGCGTTATTGGTCAGAGGCCGGCCGGGCCGCGATTTATTTTCATCCACAAAACCGATCAGCGCCGCGGTTTTCCCCGTCGCGGCCGCGACCCGATTGAGCGCGGCGAGATTTTCACTGATGAAATTCTTTTTCAGCAAAAGATCACGCGGCGGATACCCGACCATGGTCAATTCAGGAAAAATAATTATTTCCACGTTTTCGGAAAGAGCGCGTTGATAAGCGGCCAGAATTTTGGCTTCGTTGCCGGCAAGATCGCCAACGGTCGTATTAATTTGAGCAAGGGCAACTCTCACTTTAAAAAGGTGTTTTTCAGCGTTCCTTTTTCCGTGCGAATGACTGTGCCAGTCGAAACATTATTTCTTTGAAACCAGTTTTGTCTCGTTTCCAAAACGAACTGGATATTCTCCGAATGGGCCACGACAGGATTGGTATTGTGCGGCTGCAAATTATGGATTTCCTGAATCGTTCCCTCCGAGTCGATATAGGCTGCGGAAAGTGGCAATGAAGTATTTTTCATCCAAAATGAAGCGCGCTGCGGATAAGGAAAAACGAAAATCATACTTTCATTTTCCGCCATGTTGGTGCGAAACATCATGCCAGATTGCATCTGTTCGCCGGTTAGCGCCGTTTCCGCAACCATTTCCTGCGGCCCCAGATAAAGTTTTATTGTGGATAATTTCGGCTGCGCCTGAGCGGGAACGGGCGACTCCAGCGATGAGTTCGGCTCGATTTTATTTTTTGGAAGAACCGTTTTTGTCGGCTGACAACTGACAAAAATCGTTGCGCTTGTTAAAAATAAAATAACCAACCGGTCCAACTTCATGCATCAACCATGCGTGGATGCCGCTCCATTTTCAATCTTTGTTCTGCTAGGAAAACAAATCGCCAATCACCAGGCGTTTAACAGATGATTCAGTCGCCCATTCCATCTTCAAACGAACCAGCCGCAATATTGAAACAAAGATTGTCGCGCACAAATTGGATTCCATTCGCGCTTGTTGCATCCAAATCGCGATACGCGCTTTCGGCTTCAACGATCAGCGGCGCGGTTTTTGTTCCCATCACTTGGCAATAACGTTGCGGATAACCGGAATGAATCAGCAGTTCGACGTAGCGCGTCATATCCAAATCACCGCTGCCGATGTCCACAAATTGCATGGACCGTTTTTGCCAATTCGATTCCATGAAACGCAGCGGAATATTTTTGCGAATGACAAAATTTTTCACGTGACACGCGTAAATGAGTGAGGCGACTTTTTGAAAACGCGTTTCCCAATCTTCACCTTCCCAGCAATGCGACGGGTCGGCATTGACGGTGAGACATTTGTCATCATCGCAAATGTTCACGAGCATATTGAAATCGTCAGCGGAAGACGCGGCCGTTCCCGGATGAATTTCATGCGCCAGATAAATTCCCAGCTTCCGCGCGTGATTGCGGATTTTGTTCGTTTGTTTAACGAAACGTTCCTGTCCTTCTTTCATCAAATCGTAATCGCCGCCTTTCCAAAATCCCCACGGATAACCGGTCGCAACTTCCCACCCGAAAGCGACGCCCCAAAACATTGGCACAATTTTCACGCCGAGTTCCGCGCATAAATCGAGCAGGCCAAGAATGTAATCCTCCGCCCATTTCGTAATTTGCTCAGGCGATTTTTTGGCGACATCCGCTGGAATAAAGGGGCGAATGGTCGGGCTGCCCGTCCACGCCGTGGTGTGAACCCAAAACGGGCAATGCGCAGAAATGCCGTCCAGACTCATTTTTGCTTTAGCAAAAGTCTGTTTGATTTCTTTCGCGCTTTTAAAACCTTTATCGCTTTGCAGCATATAATTGGACGGTTGCGCGCCGCTTGCGCCCGATTTTTTGGCGTAAGCAAGAAAGTCGGCGAGATTTTTCGCGCCATGTTGCGCGCCTTCGACACTGGGATGAAAACAAGGTTTTGCCATAAGTTTTAAAATTTATTTTGCGATGTGATTGAAATAACGAGGTTGAAAGGAATTGAAAAGCTTATTGTTTTATTCAGTCACCGGAATTAAAATATTTCTATTCTTAAACATGATTGCGACGGAAATACATAATCACATTCGCTGCGATAAGAATGGCGTGGCGTGGATTGATAACACCAACACAAAAGTCATTGAAGTGGTTTTGGACAAACTGGCGCAAGGCTGGAGCGCAGAGGAAATTCACTTTCAACATTCTTATTTGTCGTTGGCGCAAATTCATGCGGCGCTCGCTTATTATTACGACCATCAGGCGGAACTGGATGAGAAAATCGAACGCGATTATCAAGAGGTTAAGAAGTTGGAAAAGTTTTTTGCTAAATCGCAAGTCGTTAATAAATTGCGTCGCGCCAATTCGTGAGTCTCGCGTTTTATATGGATGTGCATGTGCCGCGAGCCATCACAATCGGTTTACGAACTCGCGGACTTGATGTGTTGACGGCGCAAGAGGATGACGCGGAAAATTGGCAAGATGTGGAGTTGTTGAATCGGTCAATGCTTTTAAAACGAATTCTCTTCACGCAGGATTCTGATTTTCTCCAACTGGCTGCTCAAAGACAACAAAACGAGGAAGATTTTGCCACGATTGTTTATATCCACCAACTGGACATTGTAGTCGGGTCTTGTATTAAAAAATTAGAACTCCTGGCCAAATCCAATCTGGAAAATATCAATCAAGTTATTTTCTTACCTCTCAAATCAGAATGACACCAATTTTTTACGACACTCACGCGCACATGGATTATCCCGATTACGAAGGAGATTTTTCAGACGTCATCGCGCGCGCGGAGGCGGCGGGAATTTCAAAAATAATTTCCATCGGCACCGATTTGGAAAGCAGTGGCAAGGCGATAAAACTCGCGGAGCAATTTCCAACTATTTACGCGGCAATTGGCTGGCATCCGTGCAATGCCAACGATGCGCCGGATGATTTGCGACCCGCTTTGCGTAAACTTGCGGCGCATCCGAAAGTCGTGGCCATCGGCGAAACCGGTTTGGATTATCATCATTTGCCGAGCTGTAATGTTCGGCCTGTGGCCGAATCCAATGAGAAATCGCGCGACACGCTTGACGCTACACCGGCCGACGATGAGCGTTATAAAAAAAAGCAGGCGCAAATTTTTCTGCAACAAATGGAAATCGCGGCGGAATTTAATTTGAACTGCGTGATTCATCAACG
>JALYXC010000331.1 GCA_030947315.1 Verrucomicrobiota bacterium
CGGTCAGACCGGTTCGATGTTTGGGGTGAGCAGCCGTTACTTAAAACGGAGCGCGGATTATCGTTCCATTCTCGGAGAATTAATCCGCGATCATTTGGGCGCCACGCAAAACCAATTGAACCGAATTATTCCGGGCTACGCAGTGCCCGGCGAAAATCTTCAGTTTGGCGGAACTTCCTCGATTGATGGCACGCCCATCGCAGGCGAATTGGGAATTGTTTAGAACTGGCTTTCGTAAATGGAGCAAGCGGTCTTCATGCGCCGTAGCCTGGAAGACTTTTCAGGAAGACCTCTCGGGATACTTGTCCACCAAGAAACAAGTTTATGAATCAATTTCTTAAAGAGGTTCGGCTAAAAAAAGCGGCGCATTCTCAGAGTAGGGCTGCTCAGCAAACGCTTCGTCGCGAGCAGATTGCTTGGCTCGCGCCTCCCCCGGACCAGCGCAGCGCCCGCCCTCTCTTAATGGTGCGGCAAAAATCTTTTCTTACGATTTTTTGCTTCAGAGTTTTATTTGTTCACGCGTTGAGAGCGGCGACCATTACTTTGATGCCGAGCGCCGACACGAGTTTGATGGAATCTTTTACCAACAATAATTTGGGTGGCGCGCCGTATCTGTTGGCTGGGAGCGGTGAAAATCTTTTGCGACATCGCGCGCTGTTGCAATTTGATTTGCTTTCCCAAATTCCGGCGCAATCGAAAATAAAAACGGTCACGCTGATTCTTGAAGTCACGCACCAACCGGCTAATGGTTTTACGGCGGCTGATTTTAGTTTGCACCGCGTTTTGCGACCGTGGGGAGAAGGCAATAAACTTAGTCCGACTAATTGTAATTCCTGTGTCGGACAGGGAATGCCGGCCACGACTAATGAAGCGACCTGGAACGACCGTTTTGCTTTGACGACGAATGCGTGGGACGTTCCTGGCGCGGCCACCAACATTGATTATGCAACGGCAGTCAGCGCCTCTCAGGCCATTTATGATATTGGCAATTCGCCCTACAGTTTTAATTCCACCGCGCAACTCGTTGCTGATGTTCAAACCTGGCTCGACATTCCACAAAATAATTTTGGCTGGATTTTAATGGCCGACGCGGAATCTATCGCGTTCACAGCGCGCCGTTTTGGATCGCGGGAAGATGCAAATTTTCCTCCGAGACTGGAAATTGAATATGTCATGCCGCCCATGATTTACGGCGTAAAATTATTCACCAACCAATTCCAATTTTCTTTTGGCGCCGAAGCCGGGCAATCTTATTCCGTGGAATTTCGCAACTCATTTTCTCCAACCAATTTCTGGATGACTCTTACGAATATCAGCGCGCCTTTGCAAAATACTAATGTGACCATTTTCGATTCTCGTTCTGCGACGCAACGGTTTTATCGAGTCGTCGCGCCGTAACTGAATTTAGAATTCATCTCAAAAATTGAACGGGGATAAAAAGGATAATTTGACAGAAATAAAGGGTTTGGTTGAAATCCTGTGAATCCTGTTCATCCTTGTTGATTCAAAATTAAAAACCGATGCGCATTTTGCTAAAAAACCTTGTCGCGGTTAGCTGTTTCGTTTTCTTAATGGCCACTTGCGCCCACGCGAAACCGCCCAACCTTCTTTATTGTTTGGCCGATGACTGGGCCTGGCCGCACGCTTTCCACATTTCGGGATCGCCCGCCGGCCCGCGCGTATAAAATTTACGCTGACCAAAAGAAAAAACTTCGCGGAGAATTGGAGCAATGAATGAAAGAAACGAATGATCCCCGCTTTTCCAATGACGATGATCGCTGGGATAAATTTCCCTATTTTGGCGAGTTGAAAAAAGCCCCCGGAGAAATAATTTGGCGCCGCGGTCTTTTCGTGGCCTGAAAAATATTTTCCATTTCTGATTGACCAGAGGCCGATTCTGTGAAGAGATAAGCTGCTTTTTTAGGGGCAGAAAATGGCTAATCGTTCACGAAAAAATGCCGGCGCGCGGGACGGCAACACCACCAGGTATGACGCGCATCATCATGTTCTGGCCAAAACTTATGGCGCGCTCACGGAACTTCGCCGCGAACTTTCGGATTCCAAAACCGCCATCGCTGAGCGAAATGAGTTGCTGAAAATTTTCGCGGATTGCAACGATTCCCAACGCGCCTGGCTCTTACTCGAAGATTATTTTGAAAAACTTTCGCTCTCGCGCAAAGATTTTTCGAGTCACGATTGGTGGCCGCGTTTGATGGCGGTGCAAGGTCAAAAACGTCTCGAAGAAACCGCGATTCTTTTTTTGCGCGCCAATCGTCCGCTGCCGACGGAACTGCTTTCTCACGCCAATCTGGATCGCTTTGCCGAAATCGAGCAGGCCGAGGAAGAACAAAAATTGGCGCAACAATTGGAGCATTGGCTTTTGCCTCCCGCGCCGGCGCATTTGGATTCGCCTCGCGCCATTTTGCGAATTC
>JALYXC010000530.1 GCA_030947315.1 Verrucomicrobiota bacterium
GGTCATTGCTACGCCGAAAACTTTCCTTTTTCCAAATGAATGGAACGCGAGCCGTAAGCCGCTGCTTTCGGATCGTGCGTCACCATGATGACGGTTTTTCCGGCTTGCTGGCTGAGCGATTTTAAAATTCCCAGAACATCCTGCGCAGATTGGGCATCGAGATTCCCGGTCGGTTCATCGGCGACAATCAATCGCGGATCGGTCACGAGGGAGCGCGCAATGGCAGTGCGTTGTTCCTGTCCGCCTGACATTTGTTTGGGCAAATGTTTAGCGCGATCAGCCAGCCCAACAAGTTCCAAAGCCGTCATAACATGTTCGCGTCGCTCCTTGGAATTCAGCCGCGTTAACAGGAGCGGCAATTCGACATTTTCAAAAGCCGTCAGCACCGGAATCAAGTTGAACGATTGAAAAACGAATCCCACATTTTGATTTCGCCAGTCGGCGAGTTCAGATTCGTTCAACCGCGCAACATCGATTTCGGCAACGTGGCATTCGCCGCGCGTCGGTTTGTCCACGCCGGCAATGATGTGGAGCAGCGTAGATTTTCCAGAACCGGACGGCCCCATCAAAGCGAGGAATTCGCCGAACTGAATTTCGAGGGAAATATTATCGAGCGCCGTGACCTGAATATCGCCTTGCGCATAAATTTTCGATAAACCGCGAATTGAGACGAGAGTTTTAGCCGACATCAGACGCAAAGGAATAATTCACAGGCTTGGAAAAAGCAATTCGTGGAAAACGATTGCTATGCCATCGTTCCGAGTCGCAAAAAATCATTGCCGTCGATTGCCTGTCACCTCTAGCCTCTAGCCCTCTTTTTTATGTCCGACAAAACTTTTAAATTCGTCACTAATCTCTGGAACGATGCTGAAGTCGCAAAACTTGATCCCGTTGCGCGCCTGATTTATCGCTCCAATAGACTCGGCAGCGACCAGCGCATCACCAACACCGGTGGCGGAAATACTTCGTCCAAAATTTTTGAAACCGATCCACTCACCAGCGAAAAAGTGGAAGTGATGTGGGTCAAAGGTTCCGGCGGCGATTTGCGGACTTCCACCAAAGAAAATTTTTCATCGCTCTATCAGGACAAATTGATGTCGCTGCAAAAGGTTTACGGCGCAGCGAAAGAACGCGGACCGAAAACTCCCGCCGAAGACAACATGGTCGCGATGTATAATCACACCACGTTCAATTTGAATCCGCGCGCGTCCTCCATCGACACGCCGCTCCATTCGTTTATTCCGGCGAAACACGTTGATCACACGCATCCGAACGCGGCGATTTCTGTCGCGGCTTCGGAAAATTCCGTGGCGCTCACGAAAGAAATTTATGGCGATGAAGTAATTCACACGCCGTGGTTGCGCCCCGGTTTTGAACTCGGCCTCGCGATGCAAAAAATTTGTCAGGAAAATCCGAAAGCCAAAGGGATCATGATGGGGCAACACGGCCTCATCAACTGGGACAATGATGAGAAGAATTGTTATTTCCTTTCGCTGGAGTTGATTGATCGCGCGGCGCAATTCATCGAAAAAAAATATTCCGAGAAAGGCGGCGACGCCAAAGCATTTGGTGGCCCGATTCATGAAACTTTTTCCGAAGAAATTCGGAAAAAGATTTTCGCAAAAATTCTTCCGTGGTTGCGCGGGCAGGTCAGCCAACAAAAACGGTTCATCGGCACCATTCAGGATGACGAAAAGATTTTGCGCTTTGTAAATTCCAAAGATGCCGGGCGTCTCGCGGAATTGGGCACCAGTTGCCCCGACCATTTTCTCCGCACGAAAATTAAACCGCTTTACGTTCCGCTGGAAAAAACTGCGTTGAATGATGACGCCGCGATTGAAAAATTTGTCGCATCGCTCAAAACAAAATTGACCGACGGTTTGAAAAAATATCGTGATGATTACGCGGCGTATTACAACAAATGCAAACGCGCGAATTCTCCGGCGATGCGCGATCCGAATCCGACTGTGATTTTAATTCCCGGCCTCGGAATGATTGCGTGGGGAAAAGATAAAAGTGAATCGCGCGTCACGGCGGAATTTTATAATTGCGCGGTGGAAGTGATGCGCGGCGCAGAAGCAATTGATAAATATATTGCGCTGCCGCAACAGGAAGCATTTGACATTGAATACTGGCTGCTCGAAGAAGCGAAATTGCAGCGGATGCCTGCCGAAAAAGAATTGGCGCGACAAATTATCGTGGTCGTCGGCGCGGGTTCTGGCATTGGAAAAGAAGTCGCGCATCGTCTCGTGAAAGAAGGCGCCCACATCGTTTGCGTGGATCTGAATGCCGACGCAGCGAAAGCGACTGCGAAAGAAATCACGGACAAATATGGTTTGGGAATCGGCGTCGCGGGAACGGGAATTTCAAATTGCGGACTGGCGATTGGGTTGTCCGCAAACATCACTGACCGTGTGAGTGTCCGCGCGATGCTGGATCAGGTTGCGCTGGCTTACGGCGGATTTGATTCCATCGCAGTCACTGCGGGAATTTTTGTCGCGCCTGACACCAGCGGTCATATTCCCGATGATAA
>JALYXC010000334.1 GCA_030947315.1 Verrucomicrobiota bacterium
GTGTAGCGTCGGCGCTGTGCGCTGATTCTTTCACTGGTTTTTCGGGCCGCAGGCCCGACGCTACACCCATCCAATATTTTTACGCATCGTTGCCGCCGAAACCTTCCGAATTCTGCGCGTCGAGATAACGCAGATAATACCAACAACTGCCCGCCCATTGCGGCATCGTGTTCGTTTCGCGAATCGAGCCGTCGGGCAGATTCACCCAATCCTTGGCGCGAGCTAGCGGCGGCTCCCCACCGGGCGCGGGTTTGTAATCGGTGAGTTCAGGCGGAATTACTGGCAAAACGGATTCGGGCAACGCTTCGTGAAAAAGATTTCCGTCCGCGTCGCGTTTCCAAATGATCGGAAACGGTTCGCCCCAAAAACGTTGTCGGCTGAAAAGCCAGTCGCTCAGCTTGTAATTGATTGTCCGGTAACCGTGGCCGTGCAACTCGAGCCAAGCAATAATTCTTTTCTTTGCATCAAGAGTAGAAAGGCCATTGATCGAAACTATTGCACTTGCTGAATTGATGGCGGTGCCGTCGCCAGTAAAACATTCTCCACCGACTGCGTCAGGTGCGGTAACAACGTCGAGTATTTTTAATCCAAACTTCTTGGCGAACTCAAAGTCCCGCTGGTCGTGCGCAGGAACGGCCATAATCGCGCCCGTGCCGTAGCGCCTTAACACGTAATCGGCTATCCAGATGGGAATCTTTTCACCATTTACTGGATTGATAGCATAAGAACCAAGAAAAACACCGGTCTTGGATTTTGTTAAGTCAGTTCGTTCCAAATCTGATTTCCTCTTGATTATTTCAATGTAACCTTCGACTTCTCTTTTCTTTTCAGGTGTGGTCAACGTGGCAACGAACCAGTGTTCAGGCGCGAGAACGAGATAAGTCGCGCCAAAAAGTGTGTCGGGCCGTGTTGTAAAAACTGGAATCACATGCTCAGTGTCATTGAGTGACGCTCTAAAACGAACAACTGCTCCTTCGCTTCGCCCGATCCAGTTCCGCTGCATCTCTTTGAGCGAATGGCTCCAATCAATTCCGTCGAGGTCTTTCAATAAACGTTCGGCGTAGGCGGTGATGCGGAGCATCCATTGGCGCATTGGTTTGCGCACAACGGGAAATCCGCCGACTTCGCTTTTGCCGTCGATGACTTCTTCGTTGGCTAAAACAGTGCCGAGTTCTTCGCACCAATTCACCGGTGCTTCCGCGACGTAGGCGAGCCGTTTGGAATCGCGAAAAGCGCGGCGTTTGGATTCGATGTCTTGGTGGGGCGAGGCTACTGACGAGCCGTTTTCAACCTCGGCTCGCGAGGACGCTCGCCCCACCGAGCTAACGGCCAATTCCTCTGGATATTCAAGCGTCTCAATCGGCTCGGCTTTATTCGTCTCTGGATTGAACCACGAATTATAAAGCTTCAGAAAAATTGACTGCGTCCATTTGAAATATTTCGGGTCGGTTGTATCAACTTCGCGCGACCAATCGTAGCTGAAGCCAAGCTATTGAATCTGTCGTTTGAAATTCGCAATGTTCGCCTCAGTTGTCTGACGCGGATGTTGCCCGGTTTTAATCGCGTATTGTTCAGCGGGCAAACCGAACGCGTCCCAGCCCATTGGATGCAAAACATTAAAACCTTTGGCGCGACGATAACGCGCCAGAATATCGGTCGCGGTATAACCTTCGGGATGGCCGACGTGCAAACCCGCGCCGGACGGGTAGGGGAACATGTCGAGAATATAATATTTGGCGGGCAACTGCGTTGCGGCCACTTTTCCAGAAAGCCGGTGTCGTTGCGCAAATGGATGGTCGGCAGGAATTTCGTCACCGGGATTCCAGGCGCGAAAAGTTTGTTGCTTTTCCCAGAATTGCTGCCACTTCGGCTCGATTAAATGAAACGGATATTGTCTGCGCATATCGAAGCGGTGGATATTGAAGAAACTGGGAAAGCAGAGCAATGGAGAATATTATTTCTGAAATCAAGTGGTGGGCTGGCAGGGACTCGAACCCTGGACAAATGCCTTAAAAGGGCACTGCTCTACCAACTGAGCTACCAGCCCGCCTGACTTTAAGCGGCGAAACCTAACCAGATTAATGGCGTCACGCAAGAAAATTCATTACAACCAAAGCTTCAGTCGGTCGACGACAAAGTTTTTCCGGGCAAATCGAAATGGACGAAACGCTAAACGCAAAAGGGCAAGACCCAGGGGTTGAATTTTTTTGATGCAATTGTCCTAAAGGAGTTTTCTTCTTCGTCGTATTATTGACAGAACAAAAACATCACCGTTAAAAAGAAAGGTAAAAAATTATGAGTAAACAAACGAAAGCAACCAGCGCGAATATCGTCTGGTTTGAAATTCCGGCGGATAACATCGAACGCGCCCGTAAATTTTACAGCGCGTTATTCGGCTGGAAAATTGAACAGTTTCCCGGCGTGCAGGATTACTGGCACATTGACACGGGCGGCGGTGACGACACTCCCGATGGCGGATTGATGGGGCGCAAACAGCCGGGACAACCAATCACCAATTACATCAACGTGGAGTCGGTGACTGAATTCGCCGCAACGGTCCAAAAACTCGGCGGCAAAGTTTGCCTGCCGAAAACAGCGGTGCCAGAAATGGGTTACTTCGCCGTGTGTCAGGATACGGAAAACAATACATTCGGCCTTTGGGAAAAAAACGAGAAGGCAAAATAAATGTCATCAGGAGGCTGACTCATTGTCGTATCAATGAATAAACGAAACCGTAAATAACAAAAACGAAAGAAAAATTATGAATGCACAAACGAAACCGTCTGAATACATGTTAATATTTCGAGGCACTGACTGGCACAAAGGGCTCTCGCCCGAAGAGACGCAAAAGGTTTCCAGTCAATGGATGACCTGGTTCAACCGGTTAACGGAGCAGGGCAAAGCTCTCGCTGGAAATCCGCTGGAAAATCAGGGTAAAATTATTTCCGGAAAAAATGGGCGGGTCGTTGCCGATGGTCCATTTGCCGAATCCAAAGAAGCGATTGGCGGTTATTTTTTACTGCAAGTGAAGAATCTCGAGGAGGCGGTGGCTATCGCTCAGGAATGTCCGGGTCTCGCTTATGGCGCGGTGGTGGAAGTAAGGCCGGTCGCGGAGGAATGTCCTCTTGCTGAAGAAGCGCGCGCCGAAGTCGAGTTCGCGCAACGTGGCTAAATTCGTTAAAAAGTAGGAGACGAGGAGTCTCAAATCAAATTTTCAATGGGCGCGACCATTGTAAAAATTTCCAAGATTTGTCCTGCACAGCATGGTTCGTTCGTCATAGATTTGGGTTTAAACAAAATCAAAAATTAAAATAGGAAAGAACTATGAGCAAAATACGAGTATTGGTCGGAACAAAAAAAGGAGCGTTCATTTTGAATGCGGACGGCGCGCGGAAGAATTGGGAAGTCAGCGGGCCGCACTTCGCAGGTTGGGAAATGTATCATCTCAAAGGTTCGCCAGCGGATCCGAACCGCCTTTACGCGTCGCAGACCAGCGGGTGGTTCGGACAAATTATTCAGCGCTCCGATGACGGCGGCAAAACCTGGCTGACTCCCGGAAGTAGTCCGGAGGATTTAACCGGTTCCGATGGAATGCCCAAAGCGGAGAGTAACAAGTTTGTTTATGATGGCGCAGTCGGCACGCACAAATGGTATGATGGCACGCAACATCCGTGGGAATTCAAACGCATCTGGCATCTCGAACCTTCGCTGACGGATCCCGATACGGTTTTTGCAGGGGCGGAAGACGCGGCGCTTTTTAAAACAACGGATGGCGGAAAAAACTGGAAGGAACTTTCCGGTTTGCGCAACGCCAAAGGCCAACTTTGGCAACCGGGCGCGGGCGGCATGTGTTTGCACACGATCATTCTCGATCCGAAAAATAAGAACCGAATTTTCATCGCGATTTCGGCGGCGGGCGTTTTCCGCACAGACGACGGCGGGCAGACATGGAAGCCGATCAATCGCGGATTGAAATCGCCTTACGAACTTCCCGATCCTGATGCGGAAGTCGGCCATTGCGTGCATCGCATTGCCATGCATCCGTCGCGGCCGGAAGTTTTGTTCATGCAAAAACATTGGGACGTGATGCGCAGCGATAATGCGGGCGAGCAATGGAGCGAAGTCAGCGGAAATTTGCCCAGCGATTTCGGATTCCCGATTGATGTTCACGCGCACGAGCCGGAAACAATTTACGTCGTTCCCATCAAAAGCGATTCGGAACATTTTCCGCCGGATGGGAAGTTGCGCGTCTATCGTAGCAAGACGGGCGGCAACGAATGGGAAGCGCTCACAAAAGGTCTGCCGCAGAAAGATTGTTACGTGAATGTTTTGCGCGATGCGATGGCAGTTGATTCACTCGAGCCGTGCGGGATTTATTTTGGAACTACCGGCGGCCAGGTTTATTGCTCGGCGGACAATGGCGATGCGTGGACTTCAATCGTGCGTGATTTGCCGGCGGTGTTGTCAGTCGAAGTTCAAACGCTCCCATGATTCGCGTCGTGCTTCCGTATCATTTGCGCAATCTCGCGCGCGTAGAGGGCGAAGTGCAGATTGACCCGGCGAATGCGGCGACGCTGGGTTCATTGCTCGATGCTCTTGAAGAGCGTTATGCCGTTCTGCGCGGAACATTGCGTGAACATGATACATATAAACGGCGTCCGTTCATCCGGTTTTTCGCCTGCAAAGAAGATTGGTCAAATGAATCGCCCAAAACAAAATTGCCCGAAGCGGTCCTCAACGGCCACGAGCCATTTCTCATTGTAGGTGCCATGGCGGGCGGCTGAAATAATTTGCATCAATGTCCCGAACGGCTCGACTTGTTCGTCGTATCTCTGAAACTAGGAAAAGAAAATTTATGCCACCTCATCTTTAAAAATATGAAAATCGCCGTGATCATTGTTCGCGTATTGCTGGGACTGATGTTCTTGTTCTCGTCCATCGTGGTCCTGTTCAACCTCATGCCGCAACCGGAATTGAAAGGTGGC
>JALYXC010000552.1 GCA_030947315.1 Verrucomicrobiota bacterium
GCGTAAGCTCTTTCCACCGCCGGCGGATCGGCTTCCAGTTTTTTTTTGTTTGGAACGCGCGTCTTCCAAATCCGCTTTTACTTCTCTGATTTTTGCGCGCAACTCTTTTTCATCGTCGTCAAATTTATTTTTTTCTTCTGAAGCGGATTTTTTTTCATCCTCTTCGTCCTTCATTAATTTGCCCAGCAGCTCCCTCTTTTTTTCGCCCAGCTTGTCAATTTCATCATCAAGGATCGCCAGGTCTGTCTGGTATTTAAACACGTCTGCGATATTAGTTCCGCTCGCCAGCGGCACCAAATCCTTTGGGTGTTTATAAATTTCCGTTCCGGGAAAAGCGTATTTTGTGCTCTCAAAAATTCCGTAAAGCGCGTAATAATCCTTGGTCGGAATGGGATCAAATTTGTGGTCATGACAACGCGCGCAACTGACGCTCAAGCCCAAAATTCCTTTGCCGACATTGTCAATGGTGTCTTCGATGGTGAGATGAAATTCGTTGTTGCGCGAACCGAACCGCCGCGAAATCGCGAGATAACCTGTGGCGATTATTTTTTCAAATTTTTCAGATTCCGTTTTGCACGGCAACAAATCGCCTGCAATTTGTTCGCGAATAAATTCGTCAAAAGGCTTGTCGTGGTTGAAGGATTGGATGACATAGTTGCGATATTTGTAGGCTTGCGGAATCGGATAATCGGAATTGCAACCCGACGTGTCAGCGTAACGCGCGACATCAAGCCAATGCCGCCCCCACTGTTCGCCGTAGCCCGGCGATGCGAGCAAACGATCCACCACTTTTTCAAAAGCGTCGGGCGATTTGTCATCGAGGAACGATTTGATTTCTTCCGGGGTGGGCGGCAAGCCGGTCAAATCAAAAGTGGCGCGACGAATTAATACTCGTTTATTAACGGTTGCATTCGGCGCAATGTTTTTATCTTCCAGCTTCGCCAAAATAAAATTATCAATCGGAGTTATCGGCCAGGCTTTATTTTTAACTTTCGGAATGGGCGAATTTTTTGGTTTTTGAAAAGCCCAATTCGTCTGCGCCGCTGCGTAATCGTAGGGCGCAGTCGGACTTTTCACATTGGACTTCGGACTTTGGGCTAATTCCGTTCGCGGATCCGGCGCGCCCATTTTGATCCACGTTTCAAAATTTTTAATTTGTGCGGACGAAAGTTTTTCTTTGGGCGGCATTTGCAAATCCGGATCGCTCCACTGAATGGCTTTGAGCAAAAGACTTTTCTCTGGCTGAAATGGGACGATGGCCGGGCCGGTCTCTCCGCCCTGGAGCATCGTTTTAGGGGAATCGAGGAGAAGGCCGCCTTTGACTTTTTTACTTTGCGAACTGTGGCATTTGTAGCAGCGATCATTGAGAACGGGACGGATATTTTTTTCAAAAAAATCAAAACCTTCGCGGGGAAGGGATTTAACTTCTGCGCTGGCAGTAACAGATAAGCAGCAAATGGCAAAAACCGAAATGAAGACGCGCTGAACAAACATTTTCTATCAGAGTATTTAAAACAATTTTCGGTTACGGAAAAAGCAAAAGATCAGACGAAAGCGAAATTGTAAAAATTCAGAATCTCGAAAGTCAGGGAGAATCATTTCGTGAGTCAACTCGACTGCACAAAAAGTTCTCAGGAAAGCTTGACCTTTACGTTTGCAAGAGGATACTACTCGGCTCGACTCGAAAGAATCTTGAGTTTTCGCCTTTTGGTTTTGAACAAAACTTCTGGAACGCAAGACTAAAATTTAACAACAGAAATTAAAATGGAACATATTCGAAACATTGCGATTATCGCGCACGTTGACCATGGCAAAACCACGCTGGTGGATTGTCTTTTGAAACAATCGGGAACCTACCGCGCCAATCAACACGAATCGCAGGAAGAGCGTTTGATGGATTCGATGGATTTGGAAAAAGAAAAAGGCATCACCATCCGCGCCAAAAACGCCGCGTTCAAATACAAAGATTTTCACATCAATATCGTTGACACGCCCGGCCACGCTGATTTCGGCGGGGAAGTGGAGCGAATTTTGAACATGATTGACGGCGTGTTGCTGGTTGTTGATTCCGTGGATGGTCCGCAAGCGCAAACTCGTTTCGTTCTGCGCAAAGCGCTCGAAGCCGGCGCGAAACCAATCGTCGTCATCAACAAAATTGATCGCGAAAATGCCGAGCCGCACAAAGTTCTGGATGAAGTTTTTGAATTATTTATCGCGCTGCACGCCACCGATGAGCAGCTTGATTTTCCAGTCGTTTATTGCAGCGCCAAAGGGGGGTACGCCAAGCTCGATATTAAAGAGGAAACCACGACGATGGAGCCGCTTTTTGAATCAATTATTAAAAACATTCCACCACCGCGCGCCCATGCCGGCACTGATTTAAAAGTGCTCGTCGCTAATCTGGATTATTCGGATTATCTCGGGCGAATTGCCTTCGGGAAAATTCTTTGCGGCAAAATCAAAGTCGGCGATTCGTTGGTTTGCATTCATGGCAACGGTTCGAAAACGAAACGCAAATGCACGATGCTTTTTCATTTCGAAGGAATGAAACGAATCGAAATCACCGAAGCTCACGCGGGCGATATTTGCGGCGTGACCGGTTTTGAAGATGTGTTCATCGGCGAAACGATTACCAATTCTGAAGAGGCGATTCCGCTCCCATTTGTGCCGATTGATCCGCCGACAATTCAAATGCAATTCGCGGTCAACGATGGCCCGCTCGCTGGTCAGGATGGAAAACTCGTCACGGCCCGCCACATTTGGGAACGGCTCACGAAAGAAATTCGCACCAACGTCGCCCTCCGCGTCAAGCAAACCAGCGACCCAAAAATCTTCGATGTCGCAGGCCGGGGCGAAATGCAAATCGCCATTCTCGTTGAGCAAATGCGCCGCGAAGGTCACGAAGTTTTGGTGTCGCGTCCAGAAGTGCTGTATCGCAAAGACAAGGACGGAAAATTATTGGAGCCGATTGAAAAATTATTCATCGATATTCCCAAGGACGCCATGGGCGACGTGATGCAAAATCTTTCCAATCGCCGCGCCGAAATTACCAACATGAATCATATCGGCAACACGGTGAGCATCGAGGCTTTTATTCCAACCCGCGGCTTGATCGGTTTTGAAACTGATCTTGTTAATCAAACCCGCGGCATGGGAGTGATGAGCCATTTATTTCATGAATACGGATCGGATCGCGGCGAAATTGCCGCGCGCAAAAACGGTTCGCTGGTCAGCATGGATAGCGGCGAAGCCACCGCTTACGCGCTCAACATGGCGCAGGAACGTGGCAAATTAATGCTCGAACCGGGTGACATGGTTTATATCGGAATGATTGTCGGCGAGAATGCGCGCGAAAATGATATTCCAGTCAATCCGTGCAAAGCCAAACGCCTGACCAATATGCGTTCGCAAGGCGATGGCAAAGGAATTCAACTCGATTCTCCCATGAAGTTATCACTCGAACGCGCTCTGGAATATATCAGTTCCGACGAATACGTGGAAGCGACTCCGAAAAATCTTCGCCTGCGCAAAAAAGAACTCGACGAAACTAAACGCAAACGCACCGCGCAGAGCCGCGTGTTTAAAATTCTGGAAGAAGTGGAGGCTTAAAGGATTAGCTAAATCCTGGGCGCATTCAGAAAATTAAAAATGTCGGCTGAAGTTGTTTTTCTTCAGCCGATTTTTTTTGGTTGCAACCATTTTGACAATTGAACACAACACCAAATCAGGAAAAATGGAACCGCGCGACGGCAGGAAGTCCACACTCTTGACTCGACGTTACCTCGCGGGGGACATTAAATAGGCCGCGCAAATTCCCAGCTTTCCAAGCCCTGGCCGCCAAGCTATTTTGCCGGGGAATTATGACTTCAATCGTGGAACAGGATATTTTGCGAGAAATCACCGAGCGCATTGTCCGGGAAGTTGCCCCCGCGAAAATTATTTTATTTGGCTCGCGCGCTCGCGGCGATTCCAAGGAAGATTCGGACTTCGATTTGTTAGTGGTGCAGGATGAACCGTTTCCTTCCCAGAAAGTTCGCCTTGAAAAAACGGCTCAAATTTATGAGCGCCTGGCTGACCTCGGCGTTGGCAAAGACATTTTGTTTTGTCCTCGCGCCTACATTGAACGATGGCGAGATAGTTTGAATCATGTTGTCGGGCGCGCGTTTCGTGAAGGGCGGTTGCTTTATGAACGAAATTGAACATTGCTCCTCTCTGCTCGGGATGGCGCAAAAAGATTTGAACGCTATGTCGGCAATGGAAGATTCAAAATTATTCGCCGAAGAGATTTTTGGTTTTCATACCCAACAAGCCGTTGAGAAAACTCTTAAATCCTGGCTTGCTTTCCTAAATATTGAATATCCCTTTCGACACGATTTAGCCGAATTATTAAATCTGTTGGAGCAAAACGGCGCTGAAATTTCCGGTTACAAAAAATTCATTATCTTCACACCTTTTGCAGTGGAGTTTCGATATGATAGTAGCGACGTTGACGAATTTATGGATCGAAAAAAAATTTGCGCAGAAGTTCAAGAACTGCTGGTTCATGTTCAGAAATTAATTACCCCAAAATCCTAAGCATGCCCAGCGTCTTTATAAAAACTTACGGTTGCCAGATGAACGAGCGCGACTCCGAAGCCGTCGCCGCGCAACTTGTCGCCAAAGGTTATTCCATTGCTCAAACGGAATTCAATGCCGACGTAATTCTTCTCAATACTTGTAGCGTTCGCGACCTGGCCGAACAAAAGGCGATTGGCAAAATGCAGAATCTCGCGGCAGACGTTCGCAAAAATCGGCCCAACGTGATTCTCGGTTTTATGGGGTGCATGGCGCAGAGCAGGGGACAACAACTCATTGACCACCTTCCCGATGTTGACCTCGTTCTCGGCACGCAAAAATTTCATCGCGCTGGCGATTACCTCGACGAACTTTTTGCCGGTGCGCAAAAAAAAATCGTGGATGTCGCCGAGGAAAAAGGAAGCGAGGCCACGATTAAAGAACACATTCTCTCCGGCAACGCGAAGGAAAAATCGGTCACTGCTTTTGTGAGCATTATGCAAGGCTGCAACCAATATTGCACTTTTTGCATTGTGCCTTACACGCGCGGCGCGGAACGAAGCCGAACCATTTCCGATATTGTAAATGAATGTCGCGAACTTGTTTTGCGCGGCGTCAAAGAAATTACTTTGCTCGGCCAAATTGTGACCAGTTTTGGCAAGCGCGATATTCCAATTAAAAATGGCAAATCCGCTTTTGTGCAACTGCTCGAAGCGGTTCACGAAGTCGGCGGACTCGAACGAATCCGTTTTACTTCGCCGCATCCAAAAGGTTACGGCGATGATCTGGCGGAGGCTTACGGGCGGCTTCCGAAACTTTGCGAGAGCGCGCACCTTCCGGTTCAAAGCGGCAGCGATCGCATTTTGAAACTGATGCATCGCGGCTATACGCGGGAAAAATTTTTAAATATTTTGGAAAAATTGCGAAGCGTTCAACCGCGCATTGGAATCACCACCGACATCATCGTTGGTTTTCCTGGCGAAACCGAAAGTGATTTTGAAGAAACACTTTCGCTCGTTCGCGAAGCGCAGTTTGATAATTCCTACATGTTTAAATATTCGCAGCGCAAAGATACGCCGGCTGCCGAAATGCCCGACCAGCTTTCCGACGAAGTTAAAGAAGAACGCAACGCGCGTTTGCTTAATCTCATCAATGAAATCGCCGCAAAAAAATACGAGCGTTACGTCGGCCAAAAAATGCAAATCCTTGTTGAAGGCGAAAGCAAAAGAAATTCCGAGCGTATGATGGGTCGCACTCGCAGCAACAAAATTGTTTTGTTCGACGGCAACGATCGGCATCGCGGCCAGCTGATGGATTTGAAAATCCAGCGCACTGGAGCTTTCACGCTTTACGGCGATCCGGCCATCGTCAATTTGGAATAAACAGAAAACGAGATTGCTCTTTGTTCTGTTTTATGAGTTTCTGAGTTCCCAATAAATTATGTCGCTTAAACTTTCAACGCTGGCGATTAGCCTTGGGCTGGGCCTGGCCTTGCTCAATATTTATGGTCTGCTCAATCCGACGGCTTTTGCGGCAGGCGCGCGGAAATTTCCCCGCTCTCTTTCCTGGGGTTATCCCCTGGTGATGCTGGCGACGATTTGGTTTTTGTGGAATTTAAAAAACGAATCCATTTCCGATTTTGAATCCTTCAAACCGGCTCTTTATGCTTTATTTGTCGCGGTCGGTGTCGGCACGTGTCTTTTTGTGAAAGATTTTCTCGCGGCGCGCGGACTGGCGGTGGTGATGATGCTTCTGGCAAAATTGGTAGTGGATACGGCGCGCTGGGCGGACAGCGATTGGCGATTGGTGCTGGTTGTCTGGGCTTATTTTTTGGTCCTGGCCGGAATGTGGTTCACAATTTCTCCGTGGCGCCTGCGTGATCTGTTGAATTGGTCTGTCGCTAATGAAAAACGCACCCGCGTACTAAGTGGAGTTCGATGTGCGTTTGGATTATTCATCGCGCTTTTGGGATTTACGGTTTTTTAAGAACGCCTCGCCGCGATTGTGCTGTAATCCTGAAACCATACAAAGTGATTAAATGCCCGGCGATCAAGCCGATAAGATTGTAAGGCAAGGAAAGGGCAATCAGCAACCAACCAATCTGTAATCCAGATGAAGCACCCCAAAAGAGATCGCTCCAGAATTGTATTCCAGTCGGGAAATATCCGGCCTGCATATCGTGAATTTTCCAGAGAACGCCGCCTGGAACTGATGCGACGATAATCGTCGTGATCATAATCGCGAAGCTCATGCAATGCCGTTGCCACCTAACAATGTCAGACCACCGAAGAGCGCAAAACGTGGCGATAAAACCGTAGATCATCGTAACCAAAGCGATGTACTGAAAAGGGTGTTCTTCCTGATATAAAAACATGCGAGGGAGTGCTCCAAAGACGTCGCCACCCCGCAACAACATATGCAAGACGACATAGACAAAGGAGGCGACCATAAAGGAAGCGCCCGAAAAAAAAACGAATGCTTTATAGACGCGTGATATGTTCACATGAACAACGTCGCTGCATTCTCTCCCGTCGAAAGGTGTTTGCCACCTTCATAAACATTCTCCGCCGTTTTTCCATTCCATTTTCGCAGGCGATAAAGCTGGCCGAAAATAAAATCCGGCGCAGCTTCACCTTGTCCACCGACGAGCTCGGCGCCGCGCCGCACGTTGTCCTGCAGCCAGGCGGGCAACAAAATATGATACGGATTGCGCTGCACTTCGCCGATGTGAAAAGAAGTTGCCGTCACTAAATCAGCGACGTCGGCCACGCTGTATTCAACCATGAGATTAGGCGAGGCCATTTGTCCCCAAAATTCGGTTTCGATAAGATAACATTGAAACTCGGGCGGCAAGCTCTGCAGAGCGTCCATGATTAAAAAATGAACGCCGATGTGTGTGCTGTTCCAGTCGAGTTCGTGCGGAAAAAAAATCGCGCGCGGCTTTTGTGTGGCCAGGATGTCAGAAATAATTTTTACCATTTGTGACCAATGCGGTTTGTTCTGATCGCGAGTTTTGTTGGTCACATGTTCAAGAGCGTTAACTCCGGTTTGCACCAGGCCAAAACCGAGATAATCGCACGCTCTTTTAAGTTCGATCAGCCGCTCGGCTTGTCGTTCCTTTTTGCTTCCTTGCGTCACCGCAACATTAAGGACATTCCATTTTGCTTCGCGCAACAACCTCAACGCAAGTCCGCCTTGAATAGTTTCATCATCCGGATGGGGCGCAAAAAAAAGAACGTTGGGCGCGTTCTCCGCGATGTCGGGCCGCGCGGCGGGAGGAAATTTTCCGAGCGGATAATTTTTGCCTTCCTGGGCGAATCGGGCGTATTCAGAAACGAGATGGAGATAGGGATTCATAAAAATATTCAAAGGAATGAGAGTTTAAATTTCCACTTCGCCACGCGCAGCATGCCAGACGCGGACGACTTCAATGGTTTTTGATGACCGGTTTAAATGATAAACAATTTTGTAATTACGATAGAGAAGCTGACGCCAGGTAGAATCATTTAATTCCGGAACCTCACTTCCTGATTCGGGAAATTCAATTAAAATTTGAACGCGCTCGTAAATTCCAAAGCCCACTTCTATACCTGCTCGCGGATTATGTCGGGAAATAAAGCGAACAATCGAGGCAATATCCTCCGCCGATTTCTCCGTCCAAATTATTTTGAAGCCCATGAATCGAGTCTGCTTTTCATTTCCTCGTTGGAAATGACCTGGCCTTTTCTAATTTGTTCTTCGCCTTCACGAAGCGCCGCCAAAAAAGCAACCTCTTCGGAGATATCACGAAAAGAAATTTCTTCGGGCAGCCGATTAAGAGCATCCAACACAGTTTGTTTGGCAGTCATAAAAATAATTTAGCGGCAGATTTGACTCCGGCAAGCCTATTTGATTTGAGGCAAACTCGCCGCCGCAATCGCTTGTCCATGGCGTTTATCTTTTTCATCAGGCACATAAAAGGAAATATGGGGAGCGAGTTCAGGAAATTCGATTTTCAAAACTTCTTTTGCGCCTTCGATAATTATATCGCCACCTTCGCCCGACGTAACCCGGCCAAGTATCAGCACGTTTTTAAATTCGTAAAAATCCGCGAAGTGCGCAATGGCATAGCCGAGATAAGTTCCGATGGTTTGATAAATTTTTCGGGTGCGCTCATCTCCTTCTTTCATGAGACGTTGAACTTCTTTCAACTTTTCGGGCAGCGCCAGCGGCTTATCCATTTTAATTCCCGATGCCGGAATTAATTTGCCGACGGCTTGCTGCGAAAGATATTGCACGCCGCAGCCGTAATCGCCCGACCATTCATCCACGGCGGCATTGGGATTGTAATCCACCGGCACGAAAGCGAGTTCGTTCAACCACGAAGTAATGTTCCCTTCGGGCGTCACAAAACCAGCGGCCAGACTCGAACCCATCGCAAGGCCGAGCACGGAATTTTCGCCCAGCGACATCGAACCAGCGAGCGCTGTAACTTCGCCGTCGTTCACGATTTCAAAGGGAATATTTTTCCATGCTTTTTTTATTTCGAGAAATAAATCCTTAACGCGCGCATTAA
>JALYXC010000553.1 GCA_030947315.1 Verrucomicrobiota bacterium
GCTCGCGCTGCAGCGCTCACTGGGCCAGGCGCCCGCCCTATATTTTTTCCGACCATAATTTTTACAATTTGATTTCCAGAAGAAATTTCTTGCTTTCACCAGGTTTTTGTGGCATTAATAGCGTCTTCTCAAGAGCCAATAACCGTTCGCATTTTTTAAGGCTGAATTATTTTCAGGCTGGCAACGCGACGCAATCAATTGAGGAAAAAGCAGAATGAAACATCTGAAAATTTTTGGCGCGCTGGCGGTTCTCATGGCGCTCGCTGGCCTTATCTTTTTGAAATGGAATTCTCCCCATAACCGTTCCTCGCCCGTAATTTTGGCGGCCATTTCCGCCAAACCAATTGCGTTAAAAACAAATGCGGTTGCTCCAAATGTTGTCACAGAAAAGGAAATAAAGCCGATCAAGAAAGCTGACGGGACCAATGCTGCGCCGCAATTTTTTCCGGTGCTGGCTGATTTTTCGCAATGGGCCAATCAATTTTCCACAAACAAATCAGTGAGCGTGGCGGAAGGCGAAAAGCTGGCGCGCGCGCGCCGCGCCATCATGCTGCATTTAATAAAAACTGATCCAGAAAAAGCATTGGCGCAAACTGTTCCCGTGCGCTGGCGGCGCGAGCTTCCGGCATCCGTGACTCAGTATTTTGAAGAGCAAATTGATGCGCGAGGCGCGTTGAATGTGGCCGTCGCCACCGATTTTGATCAGAAAAAAAGTCAAGTTTTTCGCGATGTTAAAATTGGGGAAAATCGCTGGGAAGCTTTTGTTTATGGGCGTCGGCTCGCTCAAGTTTCGCAAGCGTCCATTCCGATTCATGGCATTGCGATTGATAAAAAAATGGCGCTGCACGTGGATCCGGTGCGCGTCCTGGAACCGGAGGAAGTTGTCGTCGCGGAAAAAAAGGGAGCGATCATTCACGAAAAAATCTGCGGCGTTTCAAAACAGCCTTCTAATATTCTTAATCAAGAAATTCCCGCGGATTTGGGCGGCGAAGTGGTTTTTTTCTGTCGGTCCGCGCATTTGGAATTGGTGAAGGAGCAATTAATCGCGGCGGAAAGCGGTGGCGGAATCGGCGGAACGGCCCGTTCAAATCTGGCGGCGGATGCCTGGACGCAAGGCCCAAAAACAGTTCTCTACATGCGCGTGAATTTTCCGGATGACCTGCGGGAACCGATCTCGGAAGCGGCGCGTATTCAGTGATGAATGGGGTCACTACTTTTTACACGCAAGGTTCTTACAACACGACTTCGCTCACGCCGACAGTGACGCCGTTGCTGACTTTGCCGCAATCCAAATCCTGGTACAGCACGACTGGAACGGGCGCATTGCTGGATGATGCGCGCAAAGTGGCGAAGACGGCAGGATACGATACGGAAAATTATACGTGGGACATTGTTACTTTTACTTCTGTGCCGGGATATAATTTTGGCGGCTTGGGCTACGTTCATGGAAAAGGAGTCTGGCTGCAAAGCACCGGTGTGGGCGTGACGTGTCATGAGTTGGGCCATAATCACGGGCTTTGGCATGCTAATTCATGGGACACTTCAGCGAACGACAGTATTATCGGGCCGGGCACTCACGTTGAATATGGAAATATCTACGACACGATGGGCGCAGCTTCCGCGGGAAATAATCAGTTCAATGCGATGCATAAAAATAAACTTGATTGGATTCCAACTTCGTTGGTCCAGAACGTCACGAGCAATGGCGTTTATCGCATTTTTCCATTTGATGTTCCCAATCGCGTGAATGGACATTTTTTCGCGGCGAAAATTAAAAAGGATTTTCAGCGTGATTACTGGCTGGAGTTTCGGCAGTTGTTCAAATCCAATCCGTGGTTGCAAAATGGGTTGCTGCTGAATTGGGCGCCGTGGGCCGAGAGCGCGGGCGGCACTCATCTGCTCGACACCACGCCCGGCACGCCGACGGATAACGAGAGCAAAGAAGACGCGGCGCTGGTCATCGGCCGGACTTTTGCGGACGAATCGGCGGGCGTTCATATCACACCAGTGACGCGCGGTTCGATGGGCACGAATGTTTTTATTGATGTGCAAATAAATCTGGGCGCGTTTCCGGCAAATCGTTTTCCAGTGGCGAAAATGGAATTGGATCCAACCAATGCCGCGCCAGGAACGTTAATTCATTTTCATGCCACGGCGACCGATGCGGATGGCGACCCGTTGGCTTATGCGTGGTCTTTTGACGATTTAACTTTCAGCACAAATAATTTGCCGTGGACGACTAAAGCTTTCAGTTCGGCGGGCGAACATGTCATTCGTTGCGTCGTGAGTGATATGAAAGGCGGCGTGGCCAGCGTCAATGGAATAGTGACCATCGGCGTGCCGACAGGTTTTCGGATTAGTGGACGTGTGACCGACGAAAATGGTTTGCCGTTGGAAGGTGTGCGCGTGGATAACGGAGCCACTAATTTATCTGATTTCTTCGGCGGTTATACGGACAGCAATGGCCGTTATATTATTGTGGGCGTGACGGGCGAAGTAACTCTCCAAGCGGTGAAATATGGATTTAATCTTTTGCCAAATGCGTCGTGGGCGAATCCAATTTCGGCGAGTAGCGCGAACGCAGATTTTATCGCCGCATCCTTACCGAGTATCAGCGTGATCGCCAGCACCAATGCGGTTCCGGAAAATAGTAGCGCGACAAATTATTTTACATTCATTCGCACAGGCAGTACCGACGCGGATTTGACTGTAAATTTTAATTTGTCTGGCTCGGCTCGAATCGCCAGTGACTTCACGTTAATTCCATTTCAAAGCGGAACGAACATGATCGTTATTCCAGCGGGCACAAATCGCTTTTCGATTCCATTTAGAACGGTGAATGATTCGCTGGCGGAAGGGCCGGAAACGGCAACCGTCACGATCCTGGAAGATCCAACTTACGTGAATGGATCCTTAAACGAGACGACGATTACTATTCTCGACGATGACCTCGGCGGGCTCTCGACTGTTTCCGTCTCGGCTACGACTACTTCTGGCGACAATTCCGCGCCGGAAAATGGTTCCGATAGCGGCACTTTTGTTTTCACGCGAACCGGCAGCACTCAAAATGAATTGACAGTGAACTATTCGGTCAGCGGATCAGCCACACCCGGAATAGATTATCAAGCTTTGCTGGGCGTTATTATTATTCCGGCTGGTCAGAGCAGCGCGACTGTAGAATTTAAAACGATTGACGACACGTTGGTGGAAACAAATGAAACCGTGATTGTCGCGATTAGCCCCAGCCCAACCTATATTGCAAGTCCCGCCACCGCGCGCGTGACGATTATTGATGATGATTTAATTACCGTGACCATTTTTCCGACAAGCGCGACCGCTGCCGAGCCTTCTTCCACTGGAAGATTCACGGTAATGCGCGTGGGCGATTTAACTGGAAATCTTTTGGTTAACTATAACGTGAGCGGCACGGCAAGTAACGGCATAGACTACACAAGTCTAAGTGGCTCGCTAATAATTCCCGCCGAGCTTACCTCCACCAATATTACTATAACGCCT
>JALYXC010000337.1 GCA_030947315.1 Verrucomicrobiota bacterium
GTTTTCGACCCAGAGATTTTTTGACGGACGCCTCTTCCTTTTGAACCGATTTATGGTCAGTCTTAATCTCTTTTTTATGAGGCGATGAAGAGCGGTAAAAAAAATAAAAAATGGCGATGAGAAAACAGGCGCCGAATACGATAGAAATTTTTTTCATAATAATTGTTCAGGCTGGCAACAGTTATACCAACTGCTGTTCGGTTGTCAAAATAGGAGCTGTCTCAATACTAAGGCGTTTCAAAATTTTCCTCTTTACGTCCCGCAATCACATTGGCCGCGACTGTTTTTCTGGGCGGTTCCCGGAAAAAAATTAGAAAAATAACCAGCACCACCACCGCGCCCCACGCCGGATAAATCCAAATACCATGCCAGTCATGCGCCACGCCGCCTTGAGGTTGCGACAACGCGTGAAACCCCTGTGATCTTCCGGCCAGCGTGCTGCCCACAAAATTTCCCACGCCCCAAAGAATGAAGGCAATAAAACCTTGCGCTGCGCCGCGCATTCGCTCATTGGCCTCGTCATCCACGTAAAGTTGTCCCGCGATAAAAAGAAAATCGTAACAAACGCCATGCAACAAAATCGCGGCAAAAATAAGCGGAGTGGCAAAACCTAAATGATTCACGCTGGAGGCGAGCAGAAAATAGCGCGTCACCCAGGCTAGAATGCCGATGGCGATCGTTTTTTTATAGCCGAGTTTTCTCAGCATCAACGGGAGCAACATCAGAAAAAGAATATCCGACACTTGAGCCAGCGACATTTTTGCGGCCGTATAACTCCAGCCCAATTCGGTGATGTACATATTCATGTTCACGAAATAAAAATAAAGCGGAATGCAAATGAAGAACATGCAAGCGATAAAGATCGCGAAGGAAGGTTTTTTCAAAAAGCGCCAGCGCATCCAGGCCGAGAATTTCGCCGAGGCTCACATTTTGTCCTGTTTTTTTCGGAGGTGTATGAGGGAGCGTCAGAGAAAATAATCCCAACGCGATCGAAACTGCTCCGGCTAAATAAAATTGCACGGCGGATTGCTCGCCTTTCAGCAATAAACTCAACGTGACGCCGCCCGCGATCCAGCCGACTGCGGAGAGAGTTTTAATCAGAGGAAAATCCCGCTTCGGATCCGCCAGATGATGAAGCGAAAGGGAATTGCCCAACGCCAATGTTGGTACGTAGGAAGCGCAATAAATAATCAACACCGGATAAAACGAGCCAAACGTCGTCAACTTCGGAAGCATGAATAAAAGCGCCCCGCCCAAAATGCCGAGGATTGCCAGCAATTTCTCCGAAGAAAAATATCGGTCGGCAATTAAGCCGACAAAAAAGGGAGAGATCATCGCGCCGATGGCAAAAGCGCCGTAGGCCAGACCAATTTGTTCACCGCTAAATTTCAAGGTCTTGTAAAGATACGTGCCCATGCTGACGTACCAAGAGCCCCAGATAAAATATTGCAGGAACATGAAAAAAGAGAGCGTGGCTCTAAGTTGTGTTTGCATAATGAAAAGTTGGATTGCTTTTAAAGCTAGAGACGTTCAGGCCGCGCGAAAAGGGAAAAATTTCTCTCTCATAGAAAAATCAAATTTGCACTGGACGTTTGTCACGCGCCTCGTTAGATAAGAGAAGTTCGCGTCAATAATTTTGCGCAATAAAAAAAATCTACGAAACACACTTGACGCCTTTGCGTTACGTGGCATAGAGAAAGCACAACAAGAAAGAATTATCCATGGCTGAAAAAACAATTGAACAAAGAGTTAAAGAAATCATTGTCGAACAACTGGGCGTTAATGCCGATCAGGTCACGCCCGACGCAAAATTTATCGAGGACCTTGGGGCCGATTCGCTGGACACGGTGGAATTGGTCATGGCGCTCGAAGAAGAGTTCGGCCATGAAATTCCCGATGAACAGGCCGAGAAACTTCAAAGCGTCGGCGATGTGGTGAAATACATCGAAGAATCGCAGTCGAAGTAACGGTCGCGGATTTTCAGGGCAGCCGGTTTTTCCCGCTGCCCTTTTTAATTTATGGCAAGCATTTCTGACCGGCGCGTCGTTGTGACGGGGCTAGGAGTGGTCGGCTCGCTTGGGCACGACCTGGAAATCTTTTGGAAAAATATTCTGGAAGGCCAATGCGGCATAGACAGAATTACACATTTCGACACGGCCGCTTTTGATTGTCAAATTGCCGCGGAAGTAAAAAATTTCGATCCGTCGCCCGCTTTTCCGTCGCCCAAAGAAGTTCGCCGCACCGATCGCTACACGCAATTTGGAATTTGGGCCGGCTATCAGGCGCTCAAAGATTCCGGCCTTGATTTGGAAAAAGAAAATCGCGACGAAATCGGCGTTTTTTTCGGCTCAGGCATTGGCGGGCTTTCCACTACGGAAGAACAACATAAAATTTTATTGCAAAAAGGCCCGTCGCGACTTTCACCCTTCATGATTCCAATGCTGATTTTGAACATGGCTTCGGGACTTTTCTCGATGTATTTCAAATTGCGCGGGCCAAATCTGGCGACGTGTTCTGCTTGCGCGACCTCCACCCACGCCATTGGCGAAGCGTGGCGCACGTTAAAAATGGGCGATGCCCAAGTCATGTTCGCGGGCGGCGCAGAAGCAACGATTGTTCCATTGGGCATCGGTGGTTTTTGCGCGATGCGCGCCATGAGCACACGCAATGACGAACCTAAAAAATCTTCACGTCCATTTGATGCAGGTCGCGATGGATTTGTGATGGGCGAAGGCGCTGGCGTGATTGTGCTGGAAGAACTCGAACATGCCAAAGCGCGTGGCGCAAAAATTTATTGCGAACTGGTCGGCTACGGAAATACCGCTGACGCCAATCACATGACCGCTCCCGCGCCCGAAGGCGAAGGCGCGGCGCGTTGCATGAAAATGGCGCTTCGTTCCGCGCAACTGGATTTAAACGAAATTTCTTACATCAACGCCCACGGCACTTCCACGCCGCAGGGCGACATCTGTGAAACGCAGGCGATCAAATCTGTTTTCGGCGAACACGCCAAAAAAATTGCCGTGAGTTCCACCAAAGGCGCGACCGGCCACATGCTGGGCGCGGCTGGCGCAGTTGAAATGGCACTTTGCGCGAAAGCGATTCAAACGCAAATCGCGCCGCCGACCATCAATCTGGATAATCCCGATCCGCAATGTGATTTGGATTACATTCCGCACACGGCCCGCGAAATGAAAATCAACGCCATCGTAAATAATTCATTTGGTTTTGGCGGACACAACGCGAGCGTGATCGCAAAGAAATTTGTTGGATAAACAGGTTTGTGGGTGCCAGCAAAACTCGTTGCGAAACAAAATTTTTCACGCTAGTTTCTAAC
>JALYXC010000574.1 GCA_030947315.1 Verrucomicrobiota bacterium
ACGATGCCGAACAGGATTTGACCCCAGGCCAGTTTTTTTACGGGAACACTTTCGAGAGGAGCAGAAACCACAGCTTCCGTTTCGATTTGATTTATTTCTGCGGGTGATACTTGTGCATTCAGCAAAGCAATAGCTGCCTCAGCATCGGAAGCTCGAACGAGTAAACGCACTCCACCCGCTGCCGTGAGATTTGGATACATCCCGCCGCAATCATCAGCATTAAGCCGACACTTGATGCCGTGAGCTTCGAGATTCGCCGCGGCGAGTTCGGCGCTTTCGTGATTGCCAAACGTGCGAATAGCAACAGTTTTTATTTCTTTATGCGGCTCGGCTTCCATCCTCCGTTATCTTTTGCTGGCGTGCAAAACGGTTAAACCAACGACTTCTCCATTTTCGTAACGCACAATGATGTCGTCTTCGGTCAATTCGTTGTCGGTCGCGCGGCTCGGTTTTTTGAAGTTGATGTAAAGCACGTCGGCCTCGGCGTCGTAAGAAGACCAGAGATATTGGTGCGGCGGGTTTCTCACCGTCGGCACCATCTTGAGGTATTCTTTAATTTCGGTTACGGCCATAAGAAAGGCTCAGGCCAGTTCTACTTTTAATTTTCGGCCAAGCGCGAGTGCCGTTTCTTCCAAAAGTTGAAGCGTAACAGAAGATTGATCGTGGGCGAACAAACCGTCGAGCGTGGCGCGGCTTGTTTTCATGCGGGTGGCCAGTTTGGCGCGGGAAATTTTACGGCGCTTCATTTCCTGTTCAAGCTGCCATGTGACAACACGCTTGAGGGCGCCCGCTTCGCACTCCGCGAGCAAACCTTCCTGCTTGAGGAAATCATCGAAGTTCGAGCCGATGTGTTGCTTGTTCATGGTTTTACTGTAGCAGACGAAGACGAGTTTTCGCCAGTTCCAAATCTTCTTGCGGCGTCTTCTGTGATTTTTTGATGAAACCGTGCAGCAAAATCATTTGGTTTCGGTTCGTCGTGAAGAGAACTCTCGCGATTTTGCCCGGCAAGCGCGAACGGACTTCCCACAATCCTTTATCGAGTTTCCGCACCAATGGCATCCCAAGCGGCCAGCCAAATTGCACCGTCTTGATGTCCTCACCGATTATTCTGCGTTCTTCGCGAGGCAATTCCCTAAGCCATTCCCGCGTCGGCTCTTTGCCGGAATCGGTGCAAAAAAAGGCAACGGCAAGTATCTGTTCGGGTCTTTCCATTCAAAAATTCCACCGTTGAACGGCGCGCAAATTTATTATTTCTTCCCATGCACCTGCGCCGCGACTTTCAGCCGCAATCCATTCAATCGGATAAATCCCGTCGCGTCGTCCTGGTTGTAGGCTTTGGTCGGGTCGGCCTCCATCGTGGCAATGTGCGGGTTGTAGAGGCTCACCGGCGATTTGCGTCCGGCGCAGATGATGTTGCCCTTGTAAAGTTTCACGCGCACGGTGCCGGTCACGTCGCGCTGGCTCTCGGTCACGAGCGATTGCAACGCGAGCCGTTCGGGCGCGAACCAAAACCCGTTGTAAACGAGCGTGGAATATTTCGGGATGAGCGAATCGCGCAGGTGCATGACTTCGCGATCCATCGTGATGCTTTCCATCTGGCGATGCGCAAAATGCAAAATGCTGCCGCCAGGCGTTTCGTAAACTCCGCGCGATTTCATTCCGACAAAACGATTTTCCACGAGGTCAACGCGGCCCACGCCATGTTTGCCGCCGAGCTTGTTCAAGGTTTGCATGACGCCGAGCGGATTTAATTTTTTGCCGTTCACGGCGACGCAATTGCCTTTCACGAAATCGAGCGTGACGTATTCGGCTTTGTTCGGCGCGTCTTCGGGGAAAACGGAGAGCGTGTCGAAGTAGCCGCGATATTTCGCGTCGCTCGCGTCGAACCACGGGTCTTCGAGGATCCCGGCTTCGTAGGAAATGTGGAGAAGATTGCGGTCCATCGAATACGGTTTCTTGGCGCTGGCTTGGACGGGAATTTTGTGCGCGGCGCAATAATCAATCATCTCCTGGCGGCCGGGAAAATCGCTGCGGAACCGTTCGTCGCGCCACGGGGCGATGATTTGCAATTCGGGCGCGAGCGCGGCGGCGGTGAGTTCGAAGCGAACTTGATCATTGCCTTTGCCGGTCGCGCCGTGAGCGATGGCGTCGGCTTTTTCTTTGCGCGCAATTTCGATCATGCGCTTGGCGATGAGTGGTCGCGCGATGCTGGTGCCGAGAAAATATTGTCCCTCGTAAATCGCGCCGGCCTGAATCATCGGAAAAATAAAATCGCGCGCGAATTCTTCGCTGAGGTCGTCGATGTAAAGTTTCGACGCGCCCGTTTTCATCGCCTTTTTGTCGAGACCTTTGAGTTCTTT
>JALYXC010000590.1 GCA_030947315.1 Verrucomicrobiota bacterium
AGACAGACCAAAAAATGCAGAAGTCGAATTTCCCGAAGTTTGCGTCAGCCCGAAGGGTGCATATGAACCTTGGATGCTGTTTCGCAAACCGATTGAGGCAAGAACGGTTGCCGAGAATTTGCGACAATGGAAAACGGGCGGCCTTCGTCGGCTTTCAACTCACCGGCCCTTGCCTGATGCGATTCCGAGCGGGCGAACACCTAAACGCGAAGAAATCATTTCAGATCATCCCTGCCTCAAGCCTCAGCATTTCATGCGCATTATGGTGCGTAGCTTGCTGCCGCTCGGGGAAGGAACCGTTTTAGATCCATTTATGGGTTCGGGGTCCACCATCGCCGCCGCAGAAGCAATCGGTTATAATTCCATTGGCTTAGAAATCGATTCTGATTATTTCCAACTGGCTAAAAAAACAATTCCGCGATTGGCTGCGCTGTACCCTTACTTCAAAGGACAGGAAATGGAATTGGAGCTAAATGGAAACGTGGACGAAGAAATTGAACATCAAACAGCATTTATTTTGGCGGAAAAACCCTTCAAGTATGGCAACCTGCGCCGCGCAAGAAACAGGAAGGCGAACTCGCCCTGAAAGAACGCTGGGATCCAATTCAAGTAAAATAGCGCGACAAAGTAGGCCGCCCCGACATTGATTCATTTGAAGCAATGTGGAAATTGCGAGAAAGTTGGCATGAATTCTAAAACAGCTCTTACAAAATGTGCACATCTCGCCATGGATGAATTATTCCATTTGCATTTCGTTGGGCAGCAAATCACGGGCGATACCAAATACGATGAGAGCCTTCTACAAGAGCGGAATAAAAAGTGGCCTGATATTACCCCCGTTACTAACGAGGGCTTCAACCATGCCACGGACCGCTTGCTTGGGATCTTTCAACTCTGTTATTCCATTGATATTTATAACTGGTATTGCCGGGAGACCCTGAAGGTAGCGTTAGCAAGTAGCACAAAACTCTTCCTTGAAGTCATTCGCCAGAAGGAAGGAAAAATGACAAAGATGATAGCCAAAGCCGAACGAAGCGGAATAAATGCAGCGGACAAAATAATTGAAAGATTTCTGAGTGGCAAATACGCTGGAGATAAAGTAATCAGGGATACGATTCATCACAATCTTGATGTCTTCCAGAATCCTGAAATCGAACTTCTCTGCACCTGCCGCAATGTTCTGGTGCATCAGTGCGGTTATGATGAGTTCGGCAAGATCAAAGCTGAGATAGAGAAACTGGGCGATAACCGTGCTCTAATCGGAGCACAATGGTTTCCCTCGGGTCACATGCCTATAGCGCTTAATAAGGAGAGCTATTTGATCATTGATCAAGGAATCGGGGCGTGGGCGAATGAACTTTTACAGAAACAGATATTCATGATGGATCAAAATTTCGCTTACATCTATAAATTGCCGCGTGACGTTCGAGAGCGACAAAAGATTGGTCGTACGTTTTTAGGAAAATGAAGTCAGCGAGTCTGACTTTCCCTCAACCCGTTGCGAAGAAGAAGAAGAATCGCTCGCCGTCCCCCTTGAAATTTCGCGCAACTGGATTTCATCTGAAAACCAAACGGGCAAACAACGGGGAGAGGATAAAAGGTGAGGGCGAGCATAAAACGCAAATTTAGTTTCGGCCAAAGCTGTCTCTTCTTATTATCGTCTCTTGCGTTGTATCGTTTCGCTTCATTTAAAATCGCTGCTTGCGCGCGGATTGAATTCAACTAAAATCCTTCTTATGAAAATAAATTTATTGACACAAAAAATTCTCGGAGTGGCGCTCGGTGTTTTTGCGCTTTCGCAAATCGCGCCAGCAGTCGAAACTAATTCACCTTACGTCAAAACTAATACATCGTTGACGGTAACGAATTCATCTCTGGGTGATACCAATTCACCATCCGCTCTCAACTCGCCCACCGCGTTTGCGCTGATCAAAGAGGGCAATAATCATGTCGGCGCTGAAGCCAAGGATCGCGTGGTGCAAATCCGTTCCGAAAAATCGGTCGGCGCTCTTACGCCGAATATCTGGTATATCGTTTATTTCGACCCGGATGCCACGGCCAAAGCGACAGAAGTAAAATTTGGCGCGGGCAAAAAACTTTCCGTGAAGCGGCCGGCGCGGATTCTGGAATTTGCGACGGGCAACACGGAATTGAATCGCGAGAAATTAAAAATTGATTCTGATAAAGCGCTCGACACGGCCGCCAAACAACCGCTCCTGGAAAAGTTAAACTTGAAAGCGTCCCAAATGTGGCTGGAGCGCAGCAAAGATTACGGCGTCGTTTGGAAAGTTCGTTTGTGGGCCCAGAAATTGCGCAAGCTCAACCAAATCGCGGATATTGGCGACACGTATATTTCGGCCGAAGACGGCAAAATTGTCCGAAGCGATTTGCATATTAATCGCGTGGATTAACCGTTGGCTTGTTTTTCCAAACGCGACGATTTACTTTCGTCGCGTTTTCTTTTTATGAACGCGTCCGATTTTCCAAGCAGACCGCAGATGGCGTCTGACGAGAATAAGCCCGCGCCTCCTACTTTTGATGTCGTGATTATGGGCGGCGCGCTTTCCGGCGCGGCCACCGCCAATTTGCTCCTGCAGGAAATTCCTTCGCTCAAAATTTTGATCATCGAAAAATCCACCGCTTTTTCCAGGCGGGTCGGCGAAGCTACCGTTGAAGTCAGCACTTATTTTTTAATGCGTTCGCTGGGCCTGACCAAATTTCTCAATGAAACGCAACTTAACAAAAACGGATTGCGCTTTTGGTTCGCCAATGAAAAAACGAAATCACTCGAGGACTGCAGCGAAATCGGCGGCCGTTATTTATCGCGCGTGCCGGCTTATCTGGTGGATCGCGCTACGCTCGATGAAGAAGTTTTGCGGCGCGCAATCGAATTGGGCGCGCAACTTTGGCGTCCGGCCCAGGTGCAAAAAGTGGAGTTGCTTTCCGGCGGACAACAAACAGTCACCGTTAAATATCAAGAGCGAATCGAAGAAATTAAAAGCCGCTGGGTAGTGGACGCTTCTGGAGTCGCCGCATTTCTGGCGCGACAACAAGGCTGGTGGCGGGCCAATCACGATCATCCGACCACGGCCGTTTGGTCACGTTGGAAAAACGTGAAAGATTTTGAAGATCCCTTCCTCGCGAAAAAATTTCCCAAATGGGCCGGCCGTTGTCATGGAGTTCGCGGCACGGCGACGAATCATTTAATGGGCGAGGGCTGGTGGGCGTGGTGGATCGCGTTGAAAGGCGGCGATGTAAGTATTGGCATTACCTTTGATCAACGGCTCGTTTCCTTTCCAGAAAGTGGTTCTCTGGGAGAACGTTTGAAAACTTTTCTGATGCAATCTCCCGTTGCGCGCGAGCTTCTCGCCGAGGCGACCTGGACGGAAGGCGATGTTCATTGGCGCAAAAATCTTCCTTATTATTCCACGACTTATGCGGGCGACGGATTTAGCCTGGTCGGCGATGCCGCTGCTTTTATTGATCCATTTTATAGTCCAGGAATGGATTGGATTTCTTTCACGGCGACGACCACCAAAAATTTAATTTTAGCTCAACAACGCGGTGAGATGATCGCCCAAAAAATTGAAAAGCATAATCGCGATTTTGTCCGCAGTTATGAACGCTGGTTCGAAGCGATCTATCGCGACAAATATGAATACTTCGGCGAATACGATTTAATTCGACCCGCGTTTTTGATGGATCTGGGATTTTATTATTTGGGCGTCGCCGCGCAACCTTTCAAGCGAGGTGAAGTTGGTTTAACGGAGCCTCTTTTTTCCACCGCGCCTTCCGTGCCTTTTTATCATTTCATGCGATTTTACAATAGGCGTTTTGCGCAAATGGCTCGCGTCCGCCGCGAGCGTCATATTCCTGGCCGAAAAAACAATGATCAACAATTTATGTTCGGCGGCTACACCTTTGGAAAAAGCAGTGTCATCCCAATTATCAAAGCCATTGATGACTGGATCTTGTTGGAACTAACCGAAGGCTGGAGAAGCTGGTTTCGAAAGGAATCCACGAGTCATTTAGACGCGGAACCAATATCAGTTCCAGTTCAGGCGGTTGATAGTCGCTGACTAGCCGCCCAATTCCGAAAACCAAACGTGCGCGGATTATAAAACGGCGTCGTTAAAAAGTCCGATAGCGCATTGATGCATCCGAAGGAAGCGTAAACAAAACTAATTGAAATGATTAACTAAACCTAATTGTGAAATTTTTCACAATCTTTCTTGCAATAGAAAGCCTGAGTGAGTTAAAAATTTCTGCGCCGTAAAAGAGGCGTGCTATTTAAGTGACATTTTTGCAAAAAGATAATGGATTCGATTGGCTTATAAAATGTGCCTGTGGAATTTTTCTTGAAAATAGAAATTTAATTTAGACTGAATGTCAGACGTTTTTCCAAAATGGACGAATCATCTGCCGCTTAAAATCGCGGTGGGCGCGCTTTTGGTCGGCGGCGCCGTCACGGCGGGGAGCTGGTATTATTTGACGCCGAAGTACGCCAATGTCGGTTATCAACCGATTCAACCAGTCCATTTTCAACACAGCATTCACGCTGGCCAATTGGGGATTGATTGTCGTTATTGCCATAATGGCGTCGAAAAATCCTGGTATTCAAATATCCCCGCCGCCAGCACTTGCATGAATTGTCACAATCAAGTTTTAAAAGATGACCCGAAACTCGCGCTCGTTCGGGAAAGCGCGCTGACTGGAATCCCGATTCCGTGGATTCAAATTCATAAAGTTCCTGATTACGTTTATTTTAATCATTCGGTTCACGTCAATCGCGGTGTCAGTTGTGTAAAATGTCACGGACGAATCGATAAGATGGACGAAGTGCATCAAGCGCAACCGCTCTCCATGACTTTCTGTTTGGATTGTCATCGAAACCCGGCGGCTAATTTACGTCCGCCCGATAAAATTACCGACCTCGGCTGGAGCTGGGATGAAAATCCTAAAACCGCCGCGGAATTGCAAAAGCGCAACGGCGAAAAATTTGTGCATGATTGGAAAGTTCAAACGCTGCAAAGCTGCTCAACCTGTCACCGATGAAAACGATTCCTCCACCTTGTTTAGAACCAGAAGTTGGGCCGAAATATTGGCGCAGTCTTGATCAACTGGCTGATTCGCCCGATTTCAAAAAGTGGGTTGAAAAAGAATTTCCAGCAGGCGCAAGCGAATTTACCGACCCGGTTTCCCGCCGTCATTTCGTAAAAATAATGTCAGCTTCGTTCCTCCTCGGCGGACTTGGTTTAACTGGTTGTCGCCGTCCGGAAGAAACTATTTTGCCATTTTCCAAAATGCCGGAAGGTTATGTTCACGGCGTTCCGCAATATTACGCGACAGCTCGCCCAACTCGTGGCAGCGCGGTTCCTTTGCTGGTCAAATCGAGTGAAGGACGCCCGACGAAAGTTGAAGGAAATCCGCAGCATCCGGCGAGCAACGGCGGCACGGATACTTTCACGCAGGCTTCGATTCTGAATCTTTACGATCCGGATCGCGCCATGCGTTTTGCCAAAGGTGGCAGCGGTTCCACGCGCGACGCCGCGTTTGATTTTCTCGACGAACTTTCCAAAAAATTTCAGGGCAACGCCGGCGAAGGTTTGAGTTTTCTCTTGGAACGCAGCAGTTCGCCTTCGCGCGCGCGCCTGCAAAAAATCATTTCCGAAAAATTGCCGAAGGCCACGTGGCACATTTACGAACCGGTTGATTTTAATATTCATAGTCAGGCCGCGTCGCTCGCCGCCGGTCAATCCGTGACGCCGGAATTTCGCCTGGAAAAAGCCAAACGGATTCTTTCGCTCGACTGCGATTTTATCGGTTCGGAAGAAGATACGTATCGAAATATCCGCGGCTTTGCCAAAGGTAGAAAACTCGCAAAAGCTGAAGACGACATGAGTCGGCTTTATGTCGTGGAAGGATTGTTCACGCAAACCGGCGCGAATGCCGATGAACGTTTGCGCGTTGCGACAAGCCAGGTTTTAGCGGTCGCCGCGAAACTGGCGCAGGAAATTTCCAAAGAAAATTTACCGGGAGAAATTACCGAGTTGGCAAATAATTTTAAAGGCGAGGCGAAATCTGAAAAATGGATTTCCGAATGCGCCAAAGATTTAATTGCCAACGCCAAAGAAAGCATTGTTCTCGCCGGTTATCGCCAGCCGCTCGCTGTTCATTTAATTGCAAATATTTTAAACAGCGCGCTCGGAAGTGAAGCTCTGGTTTTCCGCGCCGCTCCAGAATCAAAAGAAAAATCAATCGCTGATTTGGCAAAATCTTTGAGCGCGGGTGAAGTGGATACTTTGATTATTCTGGGTGGAAATCCAATTTACAACGCACCTGCGGATTTGAATTTTTCCGGCGCCTGCAAAAAAGCGAAAACGATTGTTCGCCTCGGTTATTCTGAAGACGAAACTTTTGCAATTTCCACCTGGCATTTTCCGATGGCGCATTATCTCGAATCATGGGGCGATGTGCGCACCAGCGACGGCACGCTTGCTCCGGTTCAGCCTTTGATTGAGCCACTTTTTGGCGGTCTCACGGAAATTGAATTGCTCGCGAGAATTGCTGGCGAAAGCAAAATTCGTCCGCACGATATTGTTCGCGAAACGTTCAAAGAAATTTCCAAAGCAACCGATTTTGAAGGCGGCTGGAAAAAGTTTTTGCACAATGGTTTTCTCGAAAAAAGCGCTGCGGAACCGATTTCCGCAAAAGTAAATTCCAGCGCTATCAGTGAAGCGTTAAAAAATCTTTCAGCGCCAACTCTGCCCAGCGCGCAAAATCTCGAAGTTGTTTTTTATCGCGATTACAAAGTGGACGACGGTCGCTATATCAATAATGGCTGGTTGCAGGAATTGCCCGACCCCGTCACAAAAATGACGTGGGAAAATGTGATTTTGTTAAGCGCGAAAACGGCGAAAGATTTGGCTCTGAAAATTGAGAATAAAGAAGACAATCGGCTGACGGTCCCACGAATAAAAATTCAATTGGGCAATCGCGAAATCGAAGGCCCGGTCTGGATTCAGCCCGGCCAGGCCGATAACACGCTTGGTTTGGCGC
>JALYXC010000019.1 GCA_030947315.1 Verrucomicrobiota bacterium
ATTCCGGTCGGGAATATAAGTTCCCTGCACGGTGCGTTCGCCCATTTTGGACGGCACCTTCTCTTCAAAAATAATCTCCCGTCCCTGCAAAACACTTTCAATGTGAGGGCGAAATTTTTCGTAAGCCACTCCCAAAACATCTTTCATGTGGAGGCCATTTAAATTTTCCTGCTCGGGGCCGAACCATTTTTCGTAAGCCCGATTGTTGAAGCGATACAATTGACCGGTGTCCACATAACCGATTAAAACGGGCAGGGCGTCGGTGATTAATTTTAGTTGCTGCTGACTGGCGCGCAATGCGGCCTCGGTTTTTTTGCGCCGGCTTATATCCCGAATAATTCCGGTAAAAAAATGTTTGCCGCCTCGCGTAAAAAGCCCAAAGGAAATTTCCAGCGGAATTTCCATCCCTTTTTTGTGCACGCCGGGCACTTCGATTCCCTGCCAGGAAATATTTCCCTGCTCAGGACTGAGAAAAGATCTGATGCCGCTATAATGCGCGGTATGAAATCTTTTCGGCATCAGAAAAGTCATGGAACGGCCGATTAATTCTTTGGCAGAATAACCAAAAATACGCTCAATGGCCGCGTTGACCGAAAGAATTTCGCTCTGTTCATTCATCGTCAAAATTCCATCGGCGGCGGTCGCAGTGACGATGCGGTGCAATTCTTCACTTTCCCGCAAAGACGATTCCGATTGGCGCAAACTGCGCGCGGTTTGTTCCGCAACCGCGACGGCCGCAACTTCGCGCCGGGTAAAAATGAACATCAAAAAACTGGCGGATAGTCCGAAACTCAAAATTAAGTGCGGCAAAAAACGATCAAAAAGCGATTCAAATTCTTCGGGCGCGCTGAAATTGATGATCCAGGAGCGGCCGGCCAGTTTTAAAATCCGCCGGTTCTCAAAAATATGACGCGCCCCGCTTTTTTCCTTGCGCGGAGAACGATGCAATTGTTTTTCCGGACGGATTTCGGTTCCGTCATAAATCTCAAAGTCGGCCGGGGGACGCTCGCGTGAAAAAAGTTTCGCAAAAAAATCATCCGCGCGAAAAGCGCAATAAACAAAACCGATAATTTTTGACTGGCGCTCTCCCAATGTGTCCGGCACTGCGCCTTCGCGATAAACGGGAAGACAAATAATAAAGCCCGGCGATTTGGAACCTTTGGGTTCTTGCAAAGGCGTGACCCGCCCGGAAAGAGCGCCATCACCCAGATCGCGCGCGCGCGTCATTGCTTCACGGTGAATTTTGTCGCTAAACATATCGAATCCCAAGAGCGCTTGATTGCGGCGATCTTGTGGCTCCAAAAAAACAATGGGATACTGTTCCCGGCCTGGTTGGTCTGGCCAAATTTTAAATCGCGTCAATCCTTCCCTTTGCATTTGAGCGGTCATGGCTTCTTTTTCCCGTGGCAGAACATGAGGAGCCCAGCCGAACCCTTGCGCGCCCGGATAATAAAGCGGTAGTTGCAGCCGGTTCATATAAGCTTGAAATTTCTCCCGTGAAATTTTGGGAGTGCTGCCGATCAAACCGCCCGCTCCGCGCAACAAAGTAACATACGCCTCCACGCGCCCTTCAATGGCGTCCACGGTATCAATAATAGCCGTTCCAAATCGTTGGCGAGCTTTGTTGTCAAGTGTTTTATGCGCGGAAAGCGCCGCCACCACCGTTAGAATGAGCGAACTAAAAAAAACGAAATAAGGAAACCAATTAGGCGAACGTTCCGTGAGTAGAGAATTATTTTTCATGGCCGCGCACCAACGAAATCAGGAGCCGGGCGCATTTTCAACACCGACATTCTTTCGTCGTTTGGATCTCGATCAGACCGCATGGAGCCAGTTGTCGGGATTGAACCGACGACCCACGCTTTACGAAAGCGTTGCTCTACCACTGAGCTAAACTGGCGTAAAATGCATATTTAAACGCATCATATTATGCCTTATTTTGAAAAGACGGCAAGCTGTTTTGGGCCTGGGAAAAAAATGAAAACGAGAATGCGAGTAGAGATTCTTTAAATTTTGCTCGTTTTATTTCTTTAATCGGAAGAAATTTTGGCGGCGTTCTGTCTTTTGGTTCGAAGACGCAGCCGCCGCAAAATATAAGCGCAAATGGTGACTTTGATTAAAAAATAACTTATCAAAAATGTTATTTTGCCGGGAGTTAAATTCTTAGTCATATCGCCGAAAAAAATGGCGAGCGAAGATCGAAAAACATAGACCGGCAGGCAAACCCAAAAATAAATTTTTAACGGCACTCCTGAAAGCGCCAGAAGATAATTTCGCGCCGCATAAGGCAATCCGGGGATGAGCGCCGTCAGCAACGTGATAGGAAGTTCCTCGCCTCCGGGAACCTGGGGAAGTTGATAGTTTCTTTTCCGTAAAAAGTTTTCCAAAGGTTTTCGTAAAAATCGCGCAATCCAGTAGGTGCCGATTAAATGCACGGCGATTGCGACGGCGCACAGCAGCAATCCCGCGCCGCTTCCAAATTTTGATCCCGCGACCACATAAACCAGACTCACCGGAAAACCAACCAGCGGCAAACTGGCCATAAAAAGAAAAACGATGACGCCATGGAACCGGGCGATTTCTGCATGAAGCCGTTTAAAATCCACTCCAAAATAAAATAAAGCCGCCGCCACCAGGAAAATTAAAATCATAATCCCGCCCATTAAAATCAGGCGAGAATGACTGGAGCGAAGATTTTCAGTTGGAGCGGCGCCGTTTTTTTCCATTGTTCAATTTAAATCGGACTTGGACATTTGCCCAAGCGCAATCGGCTTAAAATTTCATTCTCATTCTTGAAATTTTTTTGAAGCGTAGCCACCATTTAACTCGAGTGAGTTTTTTTCAAAATTTGAAATCGTCGTCTAAAAATTCGCGTTTGCTGATTGTGTTTTGTCGTCTTTTTCTGATAAGGATTTCTTTGCCATGACTAAAAACAAAAAGAATCGGCTGCACCAGTTTTTGGTAATCGGATTGGGAATTTTGTTTCTTGCCGCCATAACCCTTCATTTCGTTACAGGCAGAAAGCTTCTGACCAAACCAATTCAGATTAGTTACTCGGTGAGCGATCCGGCTTTTCGGGAATCCATTGGGTATTTATTGGGACCGCTCCTGGAAGATGGAAATCGCGTGAAAGAATTGGTCAATGGCGACCAGGTTTTTCCTGCCATGTTGGAAGCGGCGCGCGGCGCAAAAAAAACCATCACTATGGAAATGTACATTTGGGCTTCAGGCAAATTGAGCGATGAATTTATTCAGGTTTTCTCCGAACGGGCGCGCGCGGGTGTCAATGTGAAATGTCTGGTGGACGGCGTCGGCAGCATCCATTTAAAAAAAGAAGACATCGTTAAAATGAAAGCCGCTGGGGTTCAGTTCGTTTTCTACGGTCGCGAGAAATGGTGGAAGTTTAAACCCAATTTAAATCATCGCACTCATCGAAAAATCATGGTGGTTGATGGAACCATTGGATTCATGGGTGGCGTTTGCATCGAAGATAAATGGCTCGGTAACGCTGAATCTCTGGATGTTTGGCGCGATACACATTTTCGAATTGAAGGGCCCGCCGTCAAACAGATGCAGGCTATTTTTGCGGCCAACTGGTTGCAAACGACCGGAGAAGTGATTCAAGGGGCTGATTATTTTCCTGAAAGCAAAACGTTCGGCGATTCACTTTTACAATGCTTTAAAAGCGGGCCGTCGGAAGGAAAGGATAATGCGCGAATTTTGCATTTATTTTCCATCGCCGCCGCGCGAAAAACCATCCGGCTCTCGCACGCTTATTTTGTCCCCGACGATCTGGCGATCACGGTTTTATTGGCCGCGCGAAAACGCGGTGTGGAAATCGAAGTCATTGTGCCGGGAAAAAATGATTCAGCGATTGGCCGGGCCGCCTCGCGTTCGCGTTGGGGAAAACTTCTGGAAGCCGGCGTAAAGTTTTATGCGTTCCAACCTGCTTTGTATCATTGCAAAGAAATGATCGTGGATGATCTCTGGGTTACGGCTGGCTCCATGAATTTTGATAGTCGCTCTTTTCATCTCAATGATGAAGCGAACTTCAATGTGCTCGATAAAAATTTTGCGGCCGCGCAAATCAAGGTTTTTGAAGAAGACAAAAGCAAATCCAAGCCGCTGACGCTGGCCGATTTCAACCGACGCCCGTGGTATAACAAGTGGGGCGATTATTGCGCCGGTTTTTTGCGCTCGATGCTTTGAGCGAAGCTGGAGTTAGAATTGCACCTTGTGACTTTTGCCTTGCGCAGTAAGTTAGATTTCATGTTTTTATTGACGGATAGGAATTATTTTATGCTCGCGGTGCTGCTTTATGGAGTGAGCATGATTTATTCTTTTTTTCTTTGGCGCAAAGGTTTTCGTCAGGACAATCACGTCAATTATTTCCTACTCTTGATGGCTTTCGGTTTTCATACAACGGCCATGTTTTTGCGCGGTTTTAGCTTGAAGCAATGTCCCGTCAATAATTTATATGAAGCGATCACGTTCATTTCCTGGACGATTGTGGCGGCTTATTTACTTTCCGGCCTCTGGTCGCGTTTGCGATTTCTGGGCGCATTCGCCTCGCCCATTTTATTTGCCATGGGTATTTTTGCACTGATGCCAGCGCTCGATGTTCATGGGCCCAAACCAGACTTTTCTCATGGTCTCGTCAGTCTTCATGCCACGCTTATTTTGCTTTCCTATGGCGCGTTTGGTCTCAGTTCGATTGCTGGAATCATGTACGTGACCCAGGAACACGATTTGAAATTTCACAAGTTGCGCGCGGTTTTTTCTATTATGCCGCCGATGGAGCGGCTGGAAAAAGTAATGACCCGGCTTTTAGCGGGCGGATTTATTTTGCTCACGGCCGGTTTGGCGCTCAGTCCATTTTTATTGAAACAAAAATATAATGTTTATTTCACGAACGATCCCAAACTGCTCTGGTCGATTTTTGTTTGGGCTTTTTATTTGGCATTGCTTTTATGGCATGGCCGTTTTGCCCAAAGTGGACGCCGCTTTGCCTGGGGCGCCATCGGCAGCTTCGCTTTTGTCCTGCTCACTTTTTGGGGCGTAAATTTGCTTTCGCCCGCGCACCAATGAAAAAAAGTCGAGAGCCGAGAGCCGAGAGTCGTCGCGCGGATTTTTATTCAATTCGCCATTCGCAAGTTCGTCATTCGCAACGCGTCATTTTTTAGCATGTCCATAATTGTCATCGGCCTAAGCCATCATTCTTCGCCCGTAACATTGCGCGAACAATTTGCTTTTGCGGAATCGGCCATTCCTGAGGCGCTCAAAAAATTGCGCCAAACCGGGCTCGCCGATGAAGCAGTCATTCTTTCCACCTGCAATCGAGTGGAAATATAC
>JALYXC010000031.1 GCA_030947315.1 Verrucomicrobiota bacterium
AAGCGATTGATAAAATTTTAAAAGATGAAAATGTCCACGTCCACATCGTGATGGAATTCGACAATATCGAAACGGTCAAACGCGCGGTGGAAGTTGAAGCGGGCATTTCCATCGTGCCGCAAGGAACGGTGACGCAGGAAGTTTCCCAACAAACACTGGCCGAAGTGAAAATCGAAGGCGCCGAATTATATCGTCCGCTCGCCGCGCTTTATAAAAAACATAAAGTCTTATCGCCCGCCATGAAACAGTTTTTGAATATTTTAAAAGGGTGACTTTTTAAGCCACCGATGAAACACAAATTAATACGGATAAAATTTAGCCTTGAAAATCCGTGTGAATCTGTGGCTAAAAGATTATTTTAAATTCTCCGGATTGAGCGGCTCCAGATCGGGCGGCAAAAATAATCCACCTTTTCGGATGAGTTCATTGTCAAATAAAACCTCGCCGCCGCCCCATTCCAGCCGCTGAATTAAAACCATATCCCAATGCACCGCCGACCGGTTTCCATTATCCGCCACTTCGTAAGCTTGTCCTGGAGTCAAATGCAACGAGCCGGCAATTTTTTCGTCAAACAAAATATCGCACATCGGATTTTGAATGTAGGGATTGAAGCCGAGCGAAAATTCGCCGATAAACCGCGCACCGGGATCAGTGTCCAAAATTTCGTTCAACCGTTTTGTGTTGCTGGAAGTCGCATTGATGATTTTTCCATTTTTAAATTCGAGGCGGACATTTTCAAATTTTGTTCCTGAATAAATCGTCGGCGTATTGAATTGAATCACGCCATTGACCGAATTTTTTAGCGGACAGGAAAAAACTTCCCCATCAGGAATATTCCGCAACCCTTCGCATAAAATGGCGTTGATTCCTTTTTTGTTGAAGGTCAAATCAGTTCCGGGCGCGACGATCCGAACGTGCCTGGCTTTTTTCATTCGCTTCTGCAAAGGAATCATCGCTTTGGCCATTTTTTTGTAATCCATTGTGCAAACATCGAAATACAAATCCTCAAAACTTTCGGTGCTCATCCCGGCCGCCTGCGCCATGCTCGGGCTGGGCCAGCGCAAAACGCACCAGCGCGTTTTATTGACGCGATGATCCAAAACGGGCCGCATGGTTTTGGAATAAAGCGCCATCAAATCGCTGTTCACATCGGATGCTTCACTTGCATTCGCGCTGCCGCGGATGGCGATGTAGGCTTGCATTTTTTTCATGCGAAACATTTCCAGGTCATGCACCAGCCCCGCGTGTTTCACATCAGTCTCGCGCATGATTTCGCGGTTGATCCGGTTATGGCGAATTTCAATGAGCGGCGTGGCGCCGATTTTTCGCGCCGCCCGCATCAGCTCAACGGAAAATTCATCAGGCACATCAATCATCTCGAGCAAAATCTTTTCGCCTTTTTTCAAAGCGGTGGAATGCTCGATCAATAATTTGGCCAGTTTTGTGTAACGCGGATCAGTCATAAAAATTTGGAAATCAAAATAGCAAAATTCAGCAGATTGGAAACGCTGGAATTTTTTCTCCTCAAATCTTCGGCGGCTCTTCACCGCGTTCGGCGAACCATTGTCGAAGAAAAACCAGGTCGCCTGCATCTTTTGCTCGATGCGTGACCGCTTTCATCCGCCAGAGCAAACGCGGCGACGCAAATGGAATTGGAACTCCATCAACTTCACGAACGACAACATCTTTCGCAGCTTCAGCATAATCAATTCCACCCGCCGAACGCATCAAATCCACCAGAATTTCGTCACCCACGCGAATGACATTATATTGTTGAAGTTCACCGGGCTGAAGTTCGCGCACGGCATTGTCCGGCAAAGTGGAGAGCGCGGAAAAAACTTTCGCTTCATTTTCCGGATCGGCGGCGACGATCAAATCGACATCTACAGTTGTGCGCGCTAAACCAGCCGCAATAATGGCGTTTGCGTATTGCGCGCAACGATTCCAAATGCAAAGAGATCGCTTCGGCCATGTTTCTCTTGGATTCCTCGATCGAGCCGCCATTTGAAAAACAACCAGGAAGGTCAGGGCAATAAACCGAATAACCCGCTTTCGGATCATCTTCGCGTTCAATCACAATCTCGTAAGTCACTTTTTTCATACTTTTTAAGTTATGTTTTTTTCAGAATTTCTTCAACGCGTTTTATGTCTTCCGGTACATCCACCCCCACGCTGTCGTAATCCACTTTGACGACTGCGATTTGAATTCCATTTTCCAACGCGCGTAATTGCTCCAATTTTTCCGCAGTTTCGAGCGGCGACACAGGAAATTTTACGATTCGCAACAATGTCTCCCGCCGATAACCGTAAATGCCGAGGTGCTTTAAAAAAGGAAACGCCGCTAATTGTTTTTCGACGGAATGAGCGGCGGCATCGCGCAAAAATGGAATCGTGCGTCGCGAAAAATATAAAGCGTGACCAGCCGAATTGACATCGACTTTTACCACGTTCGGATTTTCGTATTCGGAAATTTCTTTGATGCGCGTTGCCGCGGTGGACATTTCGTTTTGTTGCAGCGCATCTGCGACGGCATCAATCACGCTGGGCTCGATCAACGGTTCGTCGCCTTGAATATTGATGATCGCGTCGCACGAACAGCGTTGCGCCACTTCGGCAATTCGATCTGAACCGCTCGCGTGCTCAGGCGAGGTCATTTCAACGCCACAAAAATTCTGTGCCACTTCCCAAATGCGCGTGTCATCGGTGGCGACAATTATTTCATTTAACCATGTGGA
>JALYXC010000042.1 GCA_030947315.1 Verrucomicrobiota bacterium
AGCAGACTCGGCATCGCTCAATCGAAGCGGAATATTATTGGCCATCGAAAGATCGAGCGAGCCAATCGCCTTGTTCCATTTCTGCGATTGCTCAAACACCAAATGCCAGCGGCGCAATTGTTTTTCGAATTGATCCAAAGAAAAAACAATTTCGCTTCCTTGACTGGTGAACGCGCGCAAAACTTCCGGGGTGGCCACATCAATGCGCTGCAAATCAGCCAAACCAAACATGCGCGACCGATCAAAGGCATCTATCAAACGCAGCGCCGCACGGCCTTGTTCAGAATCAAGCCGCCGGCCGGGGCGCAATTCCTGGGCGCTCAAGCCGGAAATAATGGGCAGGGAATCACTCGTGATTTCGGGCGGCTTGACGCAGAAATGCGGATCGAGCGGCAACATGACAAATCCGGAATCGTCCAGATGATAAATGACCTGTTCAGAACTTCCGTCTTGTTTTAATTGCATTATTTGAATTTGCGCCACCGCTTCGCGTTCGACGACGCGCAGTTTCAGGGTGTGCGGTAAAATTCGCTCCACAGCCGCGGATTGAACTATCGGAACCAATTCCAAATCCCGTTTTACCCGCGCCAAATCGAGGGCGAGCAAATTTTCATTTGGCTTGATCATGGCCCATCGTCGCAAGGATTCAGGCGCCAGGACGCCATCGGTTTGCGCTTCAATTTGCTGAATGGCAAAAGCGTCATTCTTGTATATAAAATGGTTGAGCAACCATTCGCCGCCCCGCCAAATCCCGAAAAGTAAAAAAAGTGTTCCGCAAGAAAAACTGAGTGCAACGATGGCAAGTTGCAGACGCGCCCAACGGGTTTGGCGGGTGCGCGATTTAACGTTGAGCGTCCGCGGACGCCGCAAATGCCGATTTCTTGGTTTTCGTTTAAACCACATTTTTTTATTTATTTTTTTTCGAATGCTCCAGCGCCAAGTCCACCATGCGCTGACAAAGTTCGGCGTAACTCAAACCGATCGCCTCCGCGCCGACGGGCAACATACTCAATTCGGTCATGCCCGGAAGCGTGTTCACTTCCAGAACAACCGGTTCTCCATTGGCCCGCACCATCACATCCACGCGCGCATAATCGCGGCCGCCAATGGCCCGAAACGCGCCCAACGCCGCCGTTTGAATTCGTTTCGTGGTCGCCGCATCAAAATCGGCGGGACAAAAATGTTCGCTCGCGCCCGCCGTATATTTATTTTTGTAACTGAACTCGCCGCTTTTGACTGTGATTTCAGCGACCGGCAATGCTTCGTCCGCCAAAATTCCCACCGTGGTTTCGCGCCCTTCGATTTTTTCTTCCATCAAAACCTGCGAATCGAATTGCAAAGCTTCCGCCAATTTTTCACTCCATTCCTCGACTCGATAAACAAATTGCAATCCGACGCTCGAACCTTGCCGCACCGGTTTGAGAATAACGGGCGGTTTCCAATCTTGCGGCCACGAGGACTTCGGCGAATCGAAAATTTCAAATCGCGCAGTCGGAACTCCTCTTTCGACACAACGTTTTTTTGTCAACACTTTGTCGAACGCCAGACGGCTCGCTTCGGGATCACAACCCGTATAAAGCACGCCGAGTTTTTCCAATTCCGTTTGCACCGTTCCGTCTTCGCCGTACGTTCCATGCAACGCGAGAAAAACAACGTCGGTTTTTGGCGGCAGAGAAAACGATCCATCTTTCGGATCCACTTCCGAAACTTGATGGCCGAGCGAGCGCAAAGCCTTGACAACGGCGGCGCCGCTGCGCAACGAAACTTCGCGCTCAGCGGAAGGTCCGCCCAACATAACGGCGATGTTTAATTTGCGACTCATGGCGCATCCTCTCCAATAATTTCCACTTCAGTTTGTAATTCTATGCCGCGTTCGGATTTGGCTCGTTGTTGAATCTGTTCAATTAATTTCAAAACATCGCGCGCCGTGGCGTCGCCTTCATTGACGATAAAATTTCCGTGCAGATCAGAAACAATCGCGCCGCCCACGCGCCTATTTTTCAGACCGAGTTCCTCCACCAGTTTTCCCGCAGGAATGGTTTGCGGATTTTTAAAAATGCAGCCCGCGCTCGGTTTGGGCGGCTGCGAATCCCAGCGCTTTTGATTAAAAGTTTTTAAACGCTTTTCGATTATTTTCGGCGACGCGATTTTTCCGTGAAGCGTGGCGCCCAGCGCAATATGATTCTTAAAAAACGGACAGGCGCGATAATTCACTTCAATTTCGTCCGCAGAACTTTCGAATATTTCACCCGCAAAATCCATGGAGCGCACTGATTCGACCACGTCGAACAGGGCACTCTCCATCGCGCCGGCATTCATCCGCAATGCGCCGCCAACGCTGCCCGGAATGCCTTCCAAAAATTCCAGGCCAGTCAAATGATGGCGACGCGCTTCCTGAGAAACCTGTTTTAATTTTGCGCCCGCGCCGCATTTTAAATGTTCGCCCTCTATTTCAATTCTGGAAAAACTCTGCTGCGCCAGGCTGATCACCACGCCGCGAATTCCGCCGTCCCGCACCAATAAATTTGAGCCGCGCCCGATGACCAAAAAGGGAAGATCATTTTTTCCGCAGAATTGGACGATCTTCGCCAGCTCCGATTCGGAAATCGGTTCGACATAAAAATCAGCCGCGCCGCCCACGCGCAAAGTGGTGTGCCGCGCCATCGGTTCGTTCTGCCGCCAGAAAGTCCCCGGCGAAAACGTTTCCGCCAATTCAGAAAAGCGTTGCTCTGGCGAGATGGAGATGACTTCAAGCATTGGCTTTTTTAATTTTTAATTCGCCGCGATAAACTTCATTGGAAAAAATTTCGGAACCTGGCTGATTTTTATTTAGCGCCAGTTGGCAATGGGGCTGGGGCGCCGCGACGCCCGCTAAAATCCGTTCCGCGATTTTTTCGGCGGCCTGGGGAAAATTCCATTGGGCCAAGGCGCTCCGCATTTTTTCGCGCGAATTTTCATTGGAAATCAGTTCAGAAATTTCCTGGGCGAAATGAGCCGGAGTGGCGTGATGTTGCTCGAAGATTCTGGCTGCGCCGGTTTTTTCAAAAGCCAGCGCATTGTAAAATTGATGATCGTCCGCCGCCGTTGGATATGGAATTAAAATCGCAGGCAAACGCATCGCGGCCAGTTCGGCCAATGATGACGCGCCGGAACGGCTGACCGCCAAAGTTGCCGCGCCCAAAGCCATTTCCATTTCGGTCAGAAATGGGCGCACGATGGCCCGGGAATTTTGCGCGGCATAGGCCAATTTTATTTTTTCAAAATCATTGGCGCCAGTGAGATGAACAAATTGCAATTCCGACAAAAGATTTTTCAAAGTGGGCAAAGCGGCTAAAACTAAATCGTTAATTCCACGGGCGCCCTGACTGCCGCCCATCAAGAGAAGAACCGGTTTGTCAGGATTCAAGCCCAGCGCAATCCGTGCCGAGGCGTTATCCAACGCATCCAAAAATTGAGGGCGAACCGGCATTCCCGTGACCTGAATTTTTTGCCGATTCATCCGGCCGGACGCTTCGTGAAAATAAACAAAAGCGTCATCTACAAAATAAGCCAGCCAGCGATTAGCGCGGCCAGGAATTGTGTTGGATTCGTGCAGAAAAGTTTTTGCGCCGAATTTTTTCGCCGCGAAAATCGGCGGCGCGCTCGTGAAACCGCCCATGGCCAAAACGGCTTGCGGCGGATTTTTTTGAAAAAGTTTTTTGGAAGCTTGATACGATTGGCAAAAGCCGCCGATAAATTTTAAAAAATTTTTCCCGCTCAATCCCACGGCGGGCAACGTGGCGACTTCGATTCCTCTGAGTGATTTGACCGCTTGTTGGTCCACTTCTTTGGGCGAAATCAAAAGTGTGACGGAACAATCGCGTCGCGCCAATTCTTCCGCCACCGCGAGGCCGGGAAAAAGATGTCCGCCGGTTCCGCCGCAAGCAATGGCGATATGCGGCCGTTTATTTTCGAGATCGGAAAATGATTTTTCCATCAGACTTTTTGCGGTTCAGAAATTTCACGAAATTCCACAAAGGGATTTTTGCTGGTTTTGATCCGCTCGCGCTCGACGCTGTGCCGCGCGATGTTGAGCATGATTCCGACCGCGCAAAGGAGCATCAATAAATTGGAGCCGCCATAACTGATGAAAGGGAGCGGCATTCCTTTATTAGGCAGCACTCCCGTGACGACACCAATGTTGATGAAAGCTTGAATTCCGATCATGAGCGTGATGCCGGAACCGAGTAATAGCCCGAAAGGATCCCGCGCGCGCGACGCGATAAAAAAACCGCAAATCACCATCACCACAAAAGTAAAAACCACGCCGAGGGTCGCAATCAAACCCAGTTCCTCGCCGATGATTGAAAAAATAAAATCGGTATGATGTTCCGGAATAAAACCAAGTTTTTGGCGGCCATTGCCCAGACCCAAGCCAGTCCAACCGCCATTGCCCAGCGCGATCATTGCTTGATAAGCCTGATGACCTTTGGCGAGTTTGGTTTCTTCCAAATGGAGCCAGGAATAAATGCGCGCGGACCGCATCGGATCCTGCGAGATAAAAAATCCCAGAGCGAGCGCACCGAGCAGCACGGGCGGCAAAAAATAGCGGAGCCGCAAACCGGCAATGAGCAGTAGAAAAGAACTCACCAGGGCGAGCAGCATGGTGTTGCCCACATCCGGTTCCAGGAAAATTAAAATTAATACGATGCAAATAATCAGGCCGGGAATAAGCAATCCTTTTTTGAATTTGCCCATTTGTCTGCGAAATTTTTCCCCGTAATACGCCAGAAAAATTAGCAGCGCGATTTTGGCAAATTCAGAAGGTTGAAAACGAAAGTGGCCGAAACCGAGCCAGCGTTTGGCGCCGTTAATTTTAATTCCAACTTGCGGAAGAAGAACCAGCGCCAATAAAACGATGGAAAGAATCAAGAGAGGCCAGGAGAATTTTTTTAGTCGGCCATAATCTAAATTAGCGGCCATGATGCAGCCGATTAAACCCAGTCCGCACCAGATTAATTGCATTTTTAAAAATTGCGCGCCGACTTGACTGGCTTCCAACGAACGCGACGCGCGCACCGGATCCAACATGCTCGCGCTATAAAGCATCGTCATGCCCAGCGCTAAAAGGGCCGCCACACAAAAAGCAAAAGTTGTGGTGGCGAATTTCATGCAAGAAATTATGGTCGCATTTTTTTCCGACGCCCGCGGAAGCCCGGACGCCTTTTGCCATTCTATTATTTGTCGGTCGCAGCGCTCGATCGCAACGGGGTAGCGTTTTCGGTTGACGCGGTTTTTCCGGGCAATTTTAGTTTTTGGCCGACTCTGATCTGGTCAGTTTTCAACTGATTAAACGATTTAATTTCCTTGATGGTTGTCCCATGTTTGCTGGCGATTTTGCTGAGTGAATCGCCTGATTGAACCGTGTAGGAGGTGCCATCGCCATTGGCCGCAACTGTCGTAGCCGGGCTGGAATCGTGAGACCTGGAAGTGGCGCCGCCGGGGATTTGCAATTTTTGGCCGACTTTTAATTTGGTCGGAACGACGTCGGGATTAGCGTCCTGCAATGCTTTGAGAGTGACGCCATTTTTTTGCGCAATTTTTCCCAGCGTGTCGTTTCGAACGACGGAATATTCTTTCGAAGGTGAAAGAGCCGGTTCAGTGGGAATAGGATGCTCCACTGGCGGAACAGGGGGCGGAACTGGCGAAATATTGGTTTCGACCACCGGCGGAGTCACGGCGGAACGGTTGGTTTCCATGGGCGGAAAAGAAGTCACATCCGTGGCGTTGGTCTGCTCGGCGGACGGCGTGGGCGTCGGCTTTTTTTTGCAGCCCACAATTAAAAGTCCCGCGAAAAGGACTACATGAATGGTGATTAAAACAAAAACCGTAATGGGCAAAGTGGATTTGCTTTTGGCTTTTTGCTCGAGCAACGAACTTTGGGGACGGAGCGGATTTGGCGTATTCATTTTATTTATTTTTTTTGAGGTGTTTATTTTGTTTTTCGCGCCGGGGTTTTCCCTCAAAAAACCGCGAAGCGAATTAAATTTTATTTTTGGTCAAGTTGTTATCATCTAATTTTCAATGTGCTTAAAGCCACCACGGCGCAGAGAATACATAAAATATAAAAACGCGTGGTGACCTGCGATTCGTGCCATCCTTTTTTTTCAAAATGATGATGCAATGGCGCCATCAGAAAAATTCTGCGGCCTGTTCCATGAACGCGTTTGGTGTATTTAAACCAGCCGCGTTGCAACATGACTGAAACCGCTTCAGCCACAAAAACTCCACCCGCAATCACCAGCACGAGAGGTTGATGAATGAGCACTGCGATAATTCCCAACACCCCGCCCAGCGCCAGTGAACCGGTATCGCCCATGAAAATCTGGGCCGGATGACAATTAAACCAAAGAAAACCGAGGCCCGCCCCAATCATAGCCGCGCAAAAAACTGTTAATTCACCGGCGCCGATGACATGCGAAATTTGCAGATAAGCCGCAAATTTTGCGTTCCCTGAAACATAAGTTAAAACCAAAAAAACAAACGAAACAATCACCGTGCAGCCAATGGCCAAACCATCCAGCCCATCGGTGAGATTCACCGCATTGGAACTTCCCACAATGGTCAGCGCCGTTAAAATCACGCCGACGATCGCCCCGGCCGTGCCCGTTAAAATTGGATATTTGTAAAACGGAATCATCACGTCCGAAATCAAAAGATGGGTGGCGGGCACTCGCCATAAATAAATTCCGATAAAAAAAGCAAGGAGACTTTGCACCCAAAGCTTGAGATGAGAATGAGCGCCCCGGCTGTTTTGTTTGGTGATTTTTGTGTAGTCATCGTAAAAACCGAGCGCCGCCAGCACGAGGACGGAAAGCAAAGTCAGTTGAATCAAAGTGTTCCATTGCGCCCACAGTAACGCGGTCAAATCGAGCGTCAAAACAATTAAAACTCCCCCCATGGTGGGTGTGCCGCGTTTGCTGAGAATGCGCGCTTTCATGTCGCCTTTTTCCTCGGCTTTGTCGGCGTAGTTTTGTCCGAACTTTAATTGCTTAAGCCAGGAAATTACTTTCGGCCCTATCCACCAGCTTAAAAGCAATGCGGTAATCGCGGCGCCGGCCGTGCGAAAAGTGATGTAACGGAAAAGGCGCAGCGGCGAAAAAATATTTTCCAGCGTCGTATCCGCAGTGGAATCAAGCAAAAATTGGCTCAAATAATAAAGCATTTTAATCATGGCGATGTTTGGGATCGCTTTTCATCAGCCCAAAAGGCAACCGGCGGGAGCCAATCAGCCGAAAAATAAATTCGGGAATGCCGCGCAAGGTCGCTTGCCGACGCCAATGATCGGCCCGTTTAGAGCGCAATTCCAAAGCAGAACGCCGCTGCAAAAATTTGTCCCCCAGCCGGTTTTGATTTTTCATTTTTTTAAAAATTCTCCTACTCGCTCCAATCGCATCGCGCGCGACGCCTTGAGCAAAACCAGGTCGCCCGGCTTTAAAAATTCCTTCACGGCGAGAGCAGCGGAGTCCACTTCGGCCAGTTCGATTATTTTTTTTAAACCCGCCTGGCGCGCGCCATTGGCGATTTCGGCGGCCATTTTCCCGACGGCAAACAATTTTTTCACGCCGAGTTCCGCCGCATTTTTTCCCACTTCAGCATGAGCCGAGGCAGAATGTTCGCCGACTTCCGCCATGTCGCCCAACACTGCGGCACGTCGGCCCGCGCAAGGCAAATCGCGCAAAGTTTGCAACGCGGCCAGCATGGAATCGGCATTGGCGTTATAGCTGTCGTCGAGCACCTGGGCGCCATGACAATTCCAAATCTGCAGACGCATTTTGGCGGGCTGCGCTTCGGTGAGGCCGCGTTGAATTTCCGCGCGGCCCAAGCCAAATCTCTCCGCGACGGCAATCGCCAAAAGCGCATTTAACACTTGATGGCGGCCTAATAAATTAATTCGATAATCGCCATTTAAATTTTCGCGCGGCGCAGTGACTAAAAATGTGACACCCGTTTCATCTAATCGAACATTGCGCGCCACGAAATCTGACTTTTCACTGAACCCGATCCGCACCACTTTCGCGCGGGTTTGCTCAGTGATCTGTTTCATCCATTCGCTTTCGCAATTCACAAAAAGCGTGCCGTTGGCCGGTAAAAGCCGCGCTAGGGAACTTTCTTCCTCGACGACACCGGTCATATCGCAAAAAAATTCCAGATGTTCGCGCCCGATACTGGTCACGACGCTGTAACCC
>JALYXC010000087.1 GCA_030947315.1 Verrucomicrobiota bacterium
AAACTTCCCGTCTCCGACGCCATCGTGATGACAGAAGGAAAAAGAATTTTGTTCGCAATTCCGTGGGGCGAAAGAACCATTCTCGGCACGACTGATACCGATTACCACGGCTCACTCGAAAATGTCCGGGCCGACGCCACTGACATTCAGTACGTGCTTAAAATCGCCAATCGATTTTTTCCGAAAGCAAAAATTACTGCTCAAAATATTATTAGTAGCTGGGCGGGACTGCGTCCGCTCGTGGCCAATCTTGACGGAACACCGTCTGATATTTCCCGCTCGCATCAAATTAAAAATCCCGAACCCAATTGGTGGGATGTGACTGGCGGAAAACTAACCACCTATCGGCTGATGGCTGAACAAACCGTTGACCAGATTGTGAAAAAGAACGGCGGGAATTTTTCTCCCTGCCGCACGGCCGTGGAAATGCTTTTGCCGGAAAATGAAACGGTCGGATGCAGCGGAATTTTGCCGCCGGAATTTTGCGGGAGCGCCGTTGAACATTATTGCGCCACTGAATGGGCCTGGCATTTGGATGACGTGATGGTTCGCCGCAGCGGGTGGCATTACTATTTTCCCGACGCGGCGAAAAAATCTTTAGAGGTCGCAAATCGGATGTCCGAAATACTCGACTGGTCGCCCGAAAGAAAAACCGAGGAATTATCTCGTTACAAAAAAGTTACAAACCAGTGATTGCGAAAAATTTTTAGCTTATCCAAACTTTTTTCATGCCAATGTTCCGCTCACTTTTCAATTGGTTTAAGGCGCCGCCGCCTGTTCCACGGCATTCTGAGGATGAAATCCGTCGGCAATACCCGCTCTATCGCTGGCGCATTTTTGAGGCTTCGTTCATTGCTTACGCCACGTTTTACATTGTCCGGAATAATTTCTCGCCCGTGCAAATGGAACTTGGTCACGCCCAAGGCTACGACAACATCATGTTGGGCGGAATTCTCTCCGCGACGGCCATCACTTACGGCATCGGAAAATTTGTGATGGGATTTTTTTCCGACGGCAGCGATCCGAGAAAATATCTTTTCGTCGCCATGTCGTTGACGGCGTTGATCAACTTCGCGTTCGGGTCGGCCACCAATTATCACACGCATCTTTTTCTCTGGGCGCTGAATGGGTTTGTGCAGGGAATGGGTTACGCGCCCTGCACCCGCGGTCTGGCGCATTGGTTTAGCGTGAAAGAGCGCGGCTACATTTTCGGCTGGTGGAATATCTCGCACAACATCGGCGGCGCGATTGCGGGAGTTCTCGCCGCGTGGAGCGCAAAAAATTATCAATGGCCAGCGGCATTTTATTTTCCCGGAGTTATCGCCGCGTTTTGCGCCATTTATCTTTTCTGGCGAATGCGCGACACGCCGCAATCCGTCGGCTTGCCTTCCATCGAAGAATTTACCAACGAATATCCGCCCGAAGAACTCGTTCATCGTGAACGTGAATTGACGATGCGCGAAATTCTTATCGGCCACATTTTCACCAACAAATGGTTATGGCTGATCGCGTTCGCCAATTTTTTTGTCTATATCGCCCGTTACAGCATGTTGGATTGGGGACCAACTTATTTGAAAGAAGCGAAAGGCGCGACGATTCTCAAAGGCGGAATCAGCACCGCCATCATTGAACTTTCCGGCGCGGCAGGAATGCTTTCGATGGGCTGGATTTCCGACAAAGTGGGTGGGCGACGTGGATTCGTCAGCATGATTTCCATGATTCCGTTGCTCGCGGCGTTCAGCGGATTAATTTTCGGAAATGAAATTCTGACATGGACGAATTCGATTTTCAAAACGGCGCACTCTGCGAAAACCGTTTTAACTTTTGATCTCGTCATGTTCGGCATCCTCGGCTTTTGCGTTTACGTGCCGGTGATGATGCTCGGCGTGATGTCGTTGGATTTAACTTCCAAAAAAGCCGTGGGAACCGCCGCTGGTTTCGTCGGAATGTTTGGATACCTGGGGCGCGTCGCGCAAGGTATGGGCATTGGCTGGCTGGCGGAATATCGCAGTTGGAATTCCGCGTTGTATGCGATTTTTGCCGCCACGGCGATGGCGATTTTTCTTTTGGCTTTTACCTGGAATCTTCGGCCCAAAGGATAAAAGTAGGTCAGGCGTCTCGCCTGACCAGCGAGCGCTTCAGCGCAAAGCAAACTGCTTCGCTTGCGCTCGGTGATGGCAGGCGAGACGCCCGCCCTACATTATCTTGAAAAAAACCGCCCATAAGCTAAATTGTTTCGTTGTTACTTATGTATTTGCGAATCCTCATTTTATTTTTCTTCAGTTTGGCCGCGCAGCTTTTCGCAGCCGAGCCGGTGAATTATCTGAAGGAAATTAAACCGATCTTGTCGCAGGCCTGTTACCAATGTCACAGCGCGACGCAGCAAAAAGGCGGATTGCGTTTGGATACTGGCGCCAATGCGCGCAAAGGCGGCGAAAAAGGAATGGTCATTGTTCCCGGCAAAAGCGACGAAAGTTTAATGATTCAAGCGGTCAAAGGTATCGCCAAAGATTTGCCGCGCATGCCTTTTAAAAAAACTCCGCTCGACGATGACAAAATTACGCTGTTAAAAAAATGGATTGATCAAGGCGCGCAATCGCCGGCCGACGAAAAATCCGACGCCATTGTTCACTGGGCTTTTATTCCGCCGCCGGAAAATATTCCGGTTCCGGAAGTGAAACAAAAAAATTGGGCTCGCAATCCGATTGATAATTTTATTCTCGCGCGGCTCGAAAAAGAAAATATCAAGCCATCAGCGGAAGCCGATCGCATCACACAGATTCGCCGGTTGAGTCTTGATTTAATTGGTTTGCCGCCAAAAATTGAAGAAGTCGAAACTTTCGTGAAGGACGCAAGTCCCGATGCCTACGAAAAACTGGTGGATCGTTTGCTCGCTTCGCCGCATTACGGCGAACGATGGGGACGCCATTGGCTTGATGCCGCGCGTTACGCCGATTCCAATGGGTTTAGCATTGATGCTCCGCGCCAGATTTGGAAATACCGCGATTGGGTGATCGCGGCGTTTAATCGCGACATGCCGTTCGATAAGTTTTCCATTGAACAACTTGCGGGCGACCTCTTGCCCAAAGCCACGCTCGATCAAAAAATTGCCACCGGTTTTCACCGCAACACCATGATCAATCAGGAAGGGGGAATTGATAAGGAACAATTTCGCATCGAATCGGTCATTGATCGGGTCAATACGACCGCCACAACCTGGCTCGGATTAACGGTGGGCTGCGCGCAATGTCACGACCATAAATTCGATCCGATCGCGCAAAAAGAATTCTATCAGATGTTCGCTTTTTTAAATAATCAGGACGAGCCGGATTTGACCATTGCCACGCCCGCGGAGTTGGTCCGGCAGGAAACCACGCGCAAAGAAATTGAAAAAGCGGAAGCGGAATTAAAACAATATGCGGACGGTTTGACCAATGAAGTTGCTCTCTGGCAAAAATCTTTAACGCCCGAGCAGGTCGCCAAACTTAAACCGGAAATCACTACCGTTCTGGAAACACCGCCGGACAAACGGACATTCCAACAGAAACTCGCGCTGCTGGATCAACTCCGCCAGGACGATGCGGACTACAAAAAGCGAAAATCAAAACTAACCAAACTGGAAAAGAAAAAGCCCGTTTTTATCACCACGATGGTTTTGGAGGAACGCAAAAAACCGCGCGAATCGTATCTTTTTATCAAAGGAGATTTCACGCGCCACGGCGAGGTCGTAAAACCGGGGACGCCCAAAATTTTGCCGCCCTTGGAAAATACCAATAATCCGACGCGCTTTGATTTGGCAAAATGGCTGGTGGATCCGAAAAATCCATTGACCGCTCGCGTCACGGTCAACCGTATCTGGCTCCATTATTTCGGAAAAGGAATTGTGGAAACGGAAAACGATTTCGGTACGCAAGGCTCCGCGCCTTCTCATCCGGAGTTGCTCGATTGGCTGGCGCGTGAATTCATCAAACAAGAGTGGAGTCAAAAAGCGATGCACAAATTGATTGTGACTTCGGCAACTTATCGCCAAAGCTCACGCGGGCGGCCGGAATTAAACACGCTGGATCCGTATAATAAATTATTGGCGCGCCAAACCCGCTTCCGTCTTGATGCAGAAATCGTGCGGGATGTTGAACTGACCGCCAGCGGATTAATCAGCAAAAAAATTGGCGGACCGAGTGTTTATCCGCCAATTCCTGATGGCGTTATGACGCTCGGTCAAACCAAACGCGAGTGGAATATCAGTCCGGGCGCCGATCGTTATCGTCGCGGCATGTACACGTTTTTTTATCGCGGCACGCCGCCGCCCGAGTTGATGGTTTTTGACCAACCGGAATCCACCAGCGCCTGCACCCGCCACATTCGGTCCAACACGCCGCTGCAATCTTTGACCCTGCTGAATGACCTGGGCTTTATGGAATTCGCGCAAGGATTGGCGTTGCGAATTTTAAAAGAATGTCCCAGAACGGATGAAGAAAAAATTAATTACGCTTTTAAACTTTGCCTGTCGCGCCCCCCGCAAAATGATGAACGCGCGCGCGTGGCGGACTTATTAAAACAACAAATGCAAAGTTATGATTCAGCGCCAGCGGAAGCGAAGGCGCTATTGCCAAAAAAACTTCCCGCCCAAGCTGATGTAAAACAACTCGCCGCGTGGACGACTGTTTCACGTGTGCTGTTAAATTTGGACGAAGCCATTTCACGGGAATGACAAACGACAAATGACAAAAAAAATCAAAACAAAATCGGAAGAGCAGTGGAAACAATCTTTCCCACAAACTGGTTGCCAACAATCTTGCTGGCAAGTCCTTTTCTCATTAACACCCGGCGTTAGCTGGGTGAGATGTGACGACTGGAGCTTTGAACCGTTTCAACGGTTTTTCTATTTCGTGGGAAAACCGTTAAAACGGTTGGAAGTGTTCGCGCCCTCGAACACTCAGCTAAAGCAGGGTGTTAATGAGAGTTGTCGCCAGATCGCAAATAAGCTAAAGCTTGGATTCCAACGAAAAAGCATGTCGTTGATTCATTTGTGTGCGGTCAGTTTTTCGTTATTCGGTTTTCGTGAGGCACTAATTTCAAATTGAATATGTCCAAACATTTTTTTAATTCCGATCCAACGCAGGACCTTCGCGAAGTCACCCGCCGCCAGTTTTTTGGCAAATGCGCGCTGGGTGTCGGTTCCATTGCGCTCGCTTCATTGCTCAGTGAAAATAAACTTTTCGCGGCCCCGCCGTTGAAACTGGGCAATCCGCTGAAACCAAAAGCGCCGCCGTTCCCGGCCAAAGCAAAAAATATAATTTACCTTTTTATGGCGGGCGGCCCGAGTCAGTTGGAATTGTTCGATTATAAACCGAAGCTGATCGAGTTGAACGGCAAACCCATTCCCGATTCCTATTTGAAAGGCAAACGGTTTGCTTTCATGGATACATTTTCAAAAAATCCGCCCAAGCTGCTTGGCTCGCGGCGCAAATTTTCCAGACATGGAAAAAGCGGCGCGTGGGTTTCTGAATTATTTCCGCACACCGCCACCATTGTGGACGATATCACACTGATTCATTCCTGCGCGACGGATGTTTTCAATCATGCGCCCGCTAAACTTTTTATGAACACCGGTTCTTCCCAATTCGGCCGGCCCAGCATGGGTTCATGGGTCACGTATGGCATTGGCAGCGAATCGCAAAATCTTCCCGGCTTTGTGGTTTTATTGTCTGGTCCGCGCGGTCCGCGCGGCGGCGCAGTCAATTGGGCCAGCGGATTTTTGCCGAGCAGTTATCAGGGCGTTCCATTGCGGGGCCAAGGCGAACCGATTTTAAATCTCACCAGTCCGCCCGGCGTGAGCGCGACGCGACAACGCCAAACGATTGATGCCATTCGCGATTTGAATTTGAAACGTCTTGTTGAAACTGGCGACGAGGAAATTCGCACCCGCATTTCTGCTTACGAAATGGCTTACCGGATGCAGAGCAGCGCGCCCGAACTCATTGACCTCGGCACGGAAACTCAGGCGACAAAAGATTTGTATGGCATCAAGGAAAACGAACCTTCCTTCGCGCGAAATTGTTTGCTGGCCCGCCGGCTGGTCGAACGCGGCACTCGTTTCGTGCAGCTTTATCATACCAACTGGGATAGCCATGGCGGCCCAGGTGAAGATTTGGAAAAATCATTTGAAAAAATTACGCGCGAAGTGGATCAGGCTGGCGCCGCGCTCATTAAAGATTTGAAACAACGCGGATTGCTGGATGACACCCTGGTGATTTGGGGCGGCGAATTTGGCCGGACTCCAATGGGCGAAGTGCGTGAACAAACCGGCCGTAATCATCACATTGATGCGTTCACCATGTGGTTTGCGGGCGGCGGCGTCAAACCGGGACAAATCATCGGCCAAACTGACGAACTCGGCTTCAGTCCGGTAGAAGACCGCTGTCATGTTCACGATATTCACGCCACCATTTTGCATCTGCTGGGAATCGAACACACCAAATTAACTTTTCGTTTTCAGGGTCGCGATTTTCGGCTGACGGATGTGCACGGAGAATTAATCACGAAATTACTGGCGTAAAATTCTGGCGATTATGCAATTTTTTTCCGTGATGAAATTTCCAACTCGCCTCACTCTCAGTTTTTGTCTGCTTTTGTTCGCAGGCCAAACTGAACAAGTTTTCGGCGCTTTTGACCAAAGCAAATTGCCGTCCGCCGCAAATCATAAAATTAATTTCACTCAGGAAATTCAGCCCATTTTTCAGGAACATTGTTATCAATGTCACGGGCCAAAAAAACAGGAAGCCGGTTTGCGTTGGGATCAAAAATCTTCCGCCATGAAAGGCGGTGAATCAGGGGCTGCCATCATGCCGGGAAAGAGCGGCGAAAGTTTGATCATTCAAGCCGTTTCACGTTTGCGCGAGGATTTAAAAATGCCGAAAAAAGGCGAGCCACTGACCGCTCCACAAATTGGTTTGCTGCGCGCGTGGATTGATCAAGGCGCCGAGTGGCCCGACACCGGATTGGCTTCGCAGGATTCCAAACTAAATCACTGGGCTTTTAAAATGCCCGTGCGCCCAAAACTTCCGATTGTTAAAAATAAAAATCGCGTCCGCACACCGATTGATAATTTTATTTTTGCGCGATTAGAAAAAGAAAATTTAAATCCCGCGCCGGAAACGGATAAAATTACTTTGCTTCGTCGCTTGAGCCTCGACTTGGTTGGTTTGCCGCCAACGATTTCTGAAGTGGAGGCTTTTCTGGCGGACAAATCGAGCGACGCCTACGAAAAACAAGTTGAGCGTTTACTGGCCTCGCCGCATTACGGCGAACGGTGGGGACGCCAATGGCTTGACGCCGCCCGCTACGCTGATTCCGACGGTTTTGAAAAAGACAAAGCGCGAGCTGTATGGCCGTATCGCGATTATGTCATCAATGCGTTCAATAAAGATTTGCCTTACGATCAATTTGTTATTGAACAACTCGCTGGTGATTTGTTGCCGAAGGCGACGCAAGACCAAATCGTCGCCACCGGTTTTTTGCGCAATTCGATGCTCAACGAAGAAGGCGGCGTTGACCCGGAACAGTTTCGCATGGATGCGATGTTTGATCGAATGGAGGCCGTGGGCAAAAGCGTTTTGGGCCTTACCATTCAATGCGCCCAATGTCACAATCACAAGTTCGATCCGATTTCTCAGGAAGATTATTATCGAATGTTCGCGTTTTTAAATAATGACCACGAATCATCGCGCGTGATTTATTCGCCGGACAACTTAATGAAAATTGAACAATTACGTCGTGATATTTCTGAAATCGAAACGGACTTGAAACAAAAAAATTCCGACTGGGAAAAGCAAATGGCGAAGTGGGAAGAGTCGGTGAAAAATGACCAGCCCGACTGGTCCATCGTCACTTGCACCAATGCGGGCGACAATGGCGAGCGTTTTTATTATTACGCCGATGGCTCGATTCGCGCCGCGAGTTACGCGCCCACAAAGTGGACGGCGAATTTTCGCGGCACAAATAATTTATCGGTCATTGGCGCTTTTCGTCTCGAGCAAATGACGGATCCAAATCTTCCAGCCGGCGGCCCGGGCCGTTCTTTGAAAGGCATGGCCGCCCTAACGGAATTTAATGTGGAGGCGGTTGATGCAAAAAATCCGACCAACAAAATTGAAATAAAATTTGTTAAAGCGACGGCTGATTTCTCAAATCCAGAAAAAGATTTGGAGCCGGAATTCGACGATCGTTCAAAAAAACGCCGGCCGTACGGGCGGATCGAATTTGCGATTGATGGCAAAGACGATACTGCGTGGGGCATCGACGCCGGGCCGGGCCGACGCAATCAGGCGCGCAAAGCTGTATTTATTCCTGACAAGCCAATCACTTTTACGAACGGGGTGATTCTTAATTTTAAATTAAAACAGGAACACGGCGGCTGGAACTCCGACGATAATCAAACTCATAATCTCGGAAGATTTCGTTTGAGCGTGACCAGCGCGACGAATGTTGTGGCGGATCCATTGCCCGCAAAGATTCGAGAAATTTTTAAAACGCCGCCGGAGCAGCGTTCGCCCGCACAAACCGCGGCAATTTTTAGTTATTGGCGAACGACCATGGCCGATTGGAAAGAAGCCAATGAAAAAATTGAATCGCTCTGGAAACAATGGCCGGAAGGAATCGCGACACTCACTTTGGTCGCGCGAAAAAATCAAGGAGCGGGCGATGAAAAACGAGAAACGCGCCTGCTTAAACGCGGCGATTGGCTAAAGCCATCACAGGAAGTTACGGCGGGAGTTCCTTCTTTTCTGCACGCCTTGCCGCCGAAGGCTGATGACACTCGCCTGACTTTTGCAAAATGGCTCGTGGATAAAAAATCTCCCACAACGGCGCGGGTTTTTGTGAATCGCATTTGGCAAAGTTATTTCGGCATTGGATTGGTGAACACACCGGAAGATTTCGGATTACAAAGTGAAGCGCCTTCTCATCCCGAATTGCTCGATTGGCTGGCCTGTGAATTTATGAATCCTGAAAGCGATGTCAGAAGTCAAAACGGCAACGACTCAAGACTCAAAACTCAAGACTCGAGACCTTGGTCGCTCAAACACATTCACCGGCTCATCGTCAATTCGTCCACATATCAACAATCTTCCAAAGTCACTCCCGAGCTTTACGCGCGTGATCAATATAATCGGCTTCTGGCGCGCGGCCCGCGTTTTCGTGTTGAAGGGGAAATTGTTCGCGACATTACGCTCGCATCCAGTGGATTGCTGAACGAAACGATTGGTGGCCCGAGTGTTTTTTCTCCCGCGCCGGAATTTTTATTCAAACCGCCCGCCAGTTATGGTCCGAAAACCTGGATTGAAGCCACCGGGCAGGATCGTTACCGTCGCGCGCTTTATACGTTTCGTTATCGCTCTGTGCCTTATCCGATGCTGCAAGCTTTCGATGCGCCGAACGGCGATTTTTCGTGTGTGCGCCGAATGCGCTCCAACACGCCGCTCCAGGCGTTGATGACTTTGAACGAAACACTTTCGATGGAATGCGCGCAAGCTTTGGCCAAACGAACTCTTCAGGAAGGTGGAACAACGGATCTGGAACGAATTCGTTACGCGTTTCGCCGCACTTTGTCGCGCGAGCCGGCCAAAGATGAGGAAGAAGACTTGCTCAATCTTCTGGTCCGCCAAAAACAACGGATCGCCGAGGGTTGGATTAATCCTCACGAACTGGCCACGGGAAAAAATGAAACGCCCAGGAGTTTGCCGCCCGGCGCGACTCCCACACAACTCGCCGCTTACACTGTGGTTTCACGCGTCCTGTTGAACCTCGATGAAACTATTACGAAAGAATAGCCGCTAATTGTGACTGGCGACGAACTCCATTTATTTTTTGAAGATTTCGTGAGCGAACTTCGTTCGCGTGGCGTGCTTTGCGCGATCACGAGTGGACTGGCTTGCGTCCATTACGGCGTGGCGGAAACGACTAAAGATTGCGATTTACTTTGTCACCCCAATTCATTTTCAACGCTACTCGATTTTTTGAGTGAAACAAAAATCGAGGGCGTGGCGTGTCATTATCGGGGGAACATCAGTCCACCCCTCGACGGGCGCTGGCATCGCGGCGGATGGACCAGTCACTTTCAATGGGACACAGAGCCCGAGGTGACGACACTTGATATTTTTGGTTATGCGCTAAGGGAATCTTCCCCGTGGCCGAAGGATTTATTTGGTCTCTACGCTGGTCCGCACACGGTGGCGGAAATGAAGCGCACCAACCGCGACAAGGATTGGCCTTTTATTTCCGCGCTCGGAAAACAAATGGTGGAGTCTGGTGATGAGCGCGGCTGGTTGCATGTTTTCAATGCAGAACTTTTAACGCAGTTATTATCCGAATATCCTTGTCCGCCGAAAATTTTTGTGCGGCGTCCAGCGCTTCGTTTTGCTCAGGAAAAAAATCCCTTGGTGGCGGGCGCGCTGAATGCCGAGCGCAAAATTTGGGAGGAATTGGATCGTTCACGCATCCATATTATGGAACAGCCACTCCGGCGCTACGTTTCTGCTGTCCGAAAAGCCCGCGTTGAAAAAAATCTTTCCATAAAAGAAGATCATGTTTTGCGTCTGGCCTGCGCTGAACAAACACTCCCGTCAAACCCGCTCAAGGAATATGGTCTCAGTCGTTTTTTGGACGAAGCCAAAGATTTTGTTTTAAAAGGCGGAGTCATTCCTGAAACTTCGCTCGCCTGGCTTCCCGATTTTATGATATATTTCGAGTGGTTAAATTTATGAATCGCGCCATTTTAAATTATCGAATGCCTCCAATGTCAAAGGAACAGCGGGCGCGCCTTCGGCAGCTTGAACGCGAGTTTCACGTCCGCGCTTTTGGCGAAGAACTGGCGCGCGTCAATCTGGACATGACCAAAGAGGAGCGGATGAAATATCTGGAGTGGATGCGCCAAACTTCCCGTAAACATGGCGTTAAACCCGATAAAAAATTTCCCTACGACGGGTCTCTAGGAGAAGAATGAATATTCCCAAACAAATCCATTTTCTGGAAGAACAGCGAAAAATTATTTCGCGCCGCTGGTTTTTTAAACAATGCGGCGTGGGCGTCGGCGCGATGGCGCTCAATTCCTTGCTGCTCGAAAGTTTGTTTGGAAAATCCGCCACGCCTTCGCAAACAAATCCGCTTGCGCCGAAAAAACCACACTTCGCGCCGAAGGCCAAACGCGTCATTTATCTTTTTATGGCGGGTGCGCCGAGTCATTTGGATTTGTTCGATTACAAACCGGAGTTGGCCAAATGGGACGGCAAACTTCCGCCGGCCGAACTGCTCAAAGGTTATCGCGCTGCGTTTATTAATCCGCAATCAACCTTGCTCGGGCCGAAATTTAAATTTTCCAAATATGGCCAAAGCGGCGCTGAACTTTCTGAACTTTTGCCGCGCCTGGCGGAAGTTGCCGATGACATCGCGATTGTAAAATCCATGCACACGGACGCTTTCAATCATGCGCCCGGACAAATTTTCATGAACACCGGCTCGCAACAATTTGGCCGGCCGAGCATGGGCGCCTGGACCACGTACGGCCTCGGCAGCGAATCGCAAAATCTTCCCTCCTTTGTCGTCTTCAGTTCGGGCAGCAAAGGGCCGAGCGGCGGTTCATCCAACTGGGGTTGCGGATTTTTACCGTCGCTTTACCAAGGAGTGATGTTTCGTAATCAGGGCGAACCGATTCTTTATCTTTCGAATCCAAAAGGAGTTGATGCTGAAATGCAGCGCGATTCGCTCGACAGCATTAAACGCCTTAACCAAAAACATTTTGATCTGAGCGGTGATCCCGAAATCACCACGCGCATTAATTCTTTTGAAATGGCTTATCGAATGCAAACCAGCGCGCCGGAGCTAATGGATATTTCTCAAGAATCAAAAGAGACGCTGGAAATGTACGGCGCGGAAGTTGGCAAATCTTCCTTCGCGAATAATTGTTTGCTGTCGCGGCGACTCGTCGAACGAGGCGTGCGTTACGTGCAACTTTTTCACGAAGCTTGGGATCAACATGGCAATCTTGTGGCCGATTTGAAAAAAAATTGCAAAGACACCGACCAGGCTTGCGCTGCGCTTATCAAAGACCTCCAGCAACGCGGAATGTTGGAGGACACACTCGTCATTTGGGGCGGAGAATTCGGACGCACTCCGATGGTGCAAGGAGGCAATGATGGCCGCGATCATCATCCCAACGCCTTCACGATGTGGCTGGCGGGCGGCGGCGTGAAACGGGGAATCACGTTGGGCCAAAGCGACGAGTTTGGCTTCAACGCCACCAGCGACAAAGTCCATGTTCACGATTTACACGCGACTATTCTACATCTTTTGGGATTTGATCACACGAAGCTTACGTACCGTTTTCAAGGCCGCGATTTTCGGCTCACCGATGTTCACGGAGAATTGGTTAATAAGTTATTGGCTTAATTTATTCGGTTTATGCGTGTCGAAAATAATTCGACGGACAATAAAGCGTCACTATTATTCGAGACATGGAATTGACTCCTGTTCTCTTTCCGCGCCGCGACTTTGTGAAATCTCTCGGGCTGGCCGCCGCTGGAGTAGCCGCTGGGTTTTCTGCTCTGGGCCAAAATGAATTAAAAAAATCTCCGCGCCTAAAACTCAAACTGGGCCTGGATAATTTCTCCGTGCGCGCCATGAAATGGAATGCGTCGCAACTGATTGATTACGCCGCTCAGTTAAAAACCGATTCGCTTTTCATCACTGATCTGGATGCCTTTGAAAATTTCGATGAGAAATATTTAAAAGATTTAAAGAAAAAAGCGGACGATAATGGCCTGCAAGTTCAGGTCGGTTCCTGGAGCATTTGTCCGACTTCAAAAAGTTTCAAAAATAAATGGGGCACCGCCGAGGAACATGTCGCGCTCGGAATTCGCGTTGCGAAAAGTATCGGCTCATCTGTATTTCGTTGTGTTTTGGGCACTGGCGAAGATCGCAAATCTGAGGGCGGCATTGAAGCGCGCATCGCGGACACGGTGAAAGTTTGTCAGGCTTCTCGCACTCGCGCGCTGGATGCGGGCGTGAAAATCGCCGTGGAAAATCATGCGGGCGATATGCATGCCTGGGAAC
>JALYXC010000360.1 GCA_030947315.1 Verrucomicrobiota bacterium
TTACCGAAAAACTCGCTGTCTTTTTCGCGCGCGAACAACTTCACCAGAATCGCCGTGTCGAGATACATTCGATTGTAATTGTTTAGTTAGTAGGCCGTTCGCCCTCACCCTAACCCTCTCCCCGAGGAGAGGGAACGTTAGTTGGATGCTTCTGGGTTATCGGGTGAATACTGCGCAAATCCGCCGCATGATTTGCCTGAAGACTGGAACATAATTCTCCCTCTACTTGGAGGAGAGGGCCGGGGTGAGGTCGAGCGTTTCATTTTGCTGAATCTGATTAGTCTCGGCTGTCGCGCTCTTCGCGGATCAAATCTTCCGAGGGTCTGGCTCCTTTGCATATCGGGATCGACCGCAAAAGTTCCCAATCCACGCGAAAAGGTTTTCGCTTTTTTTCAACCGGAACCAGCTTGGCCTTCGGTTCGCCATCGCTGGTGATAATGGTTTCCAAGCCTTGCGCGGCGCGTTCCAGCAAACTGGAAAAGCTGTCTTTAGCCGCGCGAACATTGATGGAAAGCGGGTTTTCTAAAACAGCGGTTTCGCGCAAGGCTTCGGCTCCGCCGCCCGGTTTTGCGTCAGGATATTTTGTTGTTCTCTTTTTCACGCCCACAATGTGGCCTCATGTGGCCTCACTGTCAATTCTTTTCTGGAATTTCAATCACATCGCCATCGCGTAGCCAGAGATCAGTTTGTCCGCTGGGTTTTTCCAAATTAAAAACCAACTCCTCAGATTTTTTCGTGACCGGATCTATGTGGGTTACTTTTACGTGTGTCTTGTCTGAAGAAGTTCGCAGCAAACCGCTGTTGGAAACAACATTGTTCAGCCAAAAATCAAGACCTCTTACTCCCCACCATTTCTGCAGTTCCACCGGTTGTCCCGTGACGATATTTACACCTTGTGGTGACGATGCGACGACCTGCATTTTCGGTTCCAGCGAAATCGGTTTCGTTTCGCCTTTCACCGAAACGGAAACTTTTCTGGACAAACATTTCGGGAGCATTTCTAAAATCTCTTGGGGAAATCCCTTCCAATTTTCTTCAAGCTTGTAATCCGTTTCGGGAATCTCGATGACATCGCCCCATTGCAGCCAAATATCTTTTGCGCAATCGCCGGACTTTAAAATTTCCTCCAGGTTCACAGGGATTTTTTCTTCGGCGGAAGTTTTTGAATTCAGCCGATGAATTTCAACTTTCGTCAAATCAGGAAATATTATGTTTTGACCAGCATTTCCCTGTGCGAACGCTTCCAGTAACGAAAAGCGATTCCACGAATTAGTTCCTTTGTAAAAAACAGGCTGAAGAAAATTCCGGCTTTTGCGACTCAGCGAAATCCGCGTCAGTCGCTCGGCATTTTCATCGGCGCCGTATTTAATTAAAAGCTCTTTGATTTCTTTCAACACGATTGAATCTGTCGAGGGAATCTGTCGCGGAGGATAGGGCGCTGGAGATCCTGTTTCTTTTTCATTAACAATATTCAACGGTGTTTTGTTTAGGCTGTTCGCCAGATTCGGATCTGCTTTTTTGGTCAAAAGCAATTCCACAATCGGTTTTTTCAAAGCCTTCACCGCCCACAGCAAAGGCGTGTCGCCATCCGCTGCTTTTGCGTTCACATCGGCTTTGTGAGCCAATAACAATTCCGCAATCTCCTTTTGATCTCCGCTCGCGGCATAGTGCAATGGTGTTAGTCCCAAATCATTTGTGGAATTTGGGTTCGCACCATTGTTCAGAAGTATTTCCACAATTTCTTTTTCCCCAAGCCCCACCGCAAAATGCAAAGGTGTCCAGCCTTTGTGATCATTGTCGTTCAGCTTTGCTTCCACCTTCGCGCCATTTTGGAGAAGTAATTCCACAAGTTTTGATTGGCGAATGGAAACAGCGGTGTGCAATGGCGTCCAATTTTCTTTCGCAACAGCATTTACATCGGCCTTGTTCGCAATCAAGAACTTCGCCATTTCCAGATTCGCCGATGGAACAGTGGAAAATAATGGAGTCCGATCATTATAATCTTTCGCGTTCACGTCGGCTTTATTTTCTACCAGTAATTGGACAACGGCTTTAAAACCTTGCTCTGCCGCAAGGTGCAAAGCGGTTCTACCTGACGAATCTTTTGCATTAACGTCTGCTCCTTTTGAAATCAGAAGTTCAAGCATGGCGCGATTTCCACTTTGCGCGGCCAGAAAAAGCGGCGTTGTATTTCGTACAGATAGGCCGTTGACATTCGCGCCATTTTCGAGAAGGAATTTTGCGACCGCTAGTTGCCCATCTCTCGCAGCTTTATGGAGAGGGGTTCCCAGATCAGGATTATCGCCCCCACTTAACGGTGTCTTATTCGCATTGATTAAATCCGGGCTGTCTTTGATGAGCGCTTTAATGCGGCGGATTTCTTGGTCTTCGGGCGAAACTGTGG
>JALYXC010000151.1 GCA_030947315.1 Verrucomicrobiota bacterium
GTTCAACAGTTGCCGAACCCGTTGATGAACATGTCGCGCGCGTTCGGCGTCGGTTTTCAAACCGCAGGGCACGTCAGGATTTTTTAACGATTCCTCGACGCCGAGATAAACCGGTTTCGTGGTGAACAAACGTTGTTGCACGCGCACCGCTTCGGCAAACGGATCGCGACCTTGTTCAGCAGCAGCCGTCATCAAACCTAGCAAAGCATTCCAATCAACCAGACCGCCGCGCGACAAATGCGCAGGCCGCGCATCGAGCAAACGAATTTCATTCGCAGTGACCAGAACGAAGCCAGTTTCGTCGAGACCGCGACGTCCCGCGCGTCCGAACATTTGTAAAATTTCATCAGCGCGCAACGGTTGTTCCTGGTAATCGCGCCGATACGATTCGCCCGCCAACGCCACGCTGCGCAGTGAAAAATTTATACCTGCAGCCAAACCCATCGTCGCAACGACGACGCGCAATTGTCCGGCTTTCGCAAGCGGTTCGATTACTCCAGCGCGCGCCGCGTAACTCAAACCGCTGTGATGATAGGCGATCCGGCTCTTCAACATTTTAGCGAGATGATCGCCGACGATTATTTTTTGTTCTGAATTTAAACTGAGCGGATTTGGATTTGGCAAATGACGCATCAATTCTGCCGCGAGCATTTCGGTGCCTTGCCGTCGCGGCGAAAAAATTAAAATCGGACCCAAATCTTCGGCGAGTGCTTTGGCGACAAGTCGCGGCCAATAACCTTTGATCTCGCTGGGAACATGAACATTTAAATTGTTCGCCTGAACTTCTTCGAGCGGCACAGGACGATGTTCGTGACGAATCAAAACTGCCTCGCGACCTAATCGTTGCAGCCATGCGACGAGTTGTTGTGGATTCGCCACGCTGCCGCTCAAAAGAAGAAGTTGCGTTTGCGGCGGCGCGAGAGCAAGCGCGAGTTCGTAATTCAAACCGCGATCCGCATCGCCAATCATTTGATATTCATCCACGATGAGCAATGCGGGACCATCGCCTTGAATCAGTCGATTTTTTTGCGTTTCCAAAGTGGCGACAATAATTGGCGCATGAAGATTTTCAGAAAGATCGCCCGTCGCGATGCCGACATCCCAGCCGCGCGCGCGCCACTCCGCGAGTTTGTCATTGGCCAAAGCCCGCGTCGGCACGGTGTAAATGGCTTGTCCGCGATTTTTTCCGTGATTCGACCAGAGTTCAAAAATTAAAGTTTTGCCCGCGCCGGTTGGTGCATGAACAACCACATCCTTTCCATCGCGCAACGCGGCGACCGCTTGTTGCTGCCACAAATCGGGAACGGTGACTTGATTAAACGCGGAAGAATTTTCGAGCTGTTCGGCAAAAGTTTGCACGCAAGGAAAGTAATCCAAATCGTGAATTCGGAAATGGAGATTTTAAATTTAGCCACAGATGAACACAGATGAAACACAGATAAAATATTTGAAAAACAAATCTGTAAAATCTGTGTTTCATTCGTGGCTAAAATTTTTCATGGTTATCAAATTCTCCGCAATTGACAAACCGGCGAAAAAAGCAATGACGACGGGAGAGGAGGGCGATTCGTTTGGAAAAGCAAAACGGCCGATTAAAAAACAATCGGCCGTTCTCGTTAAGCGAAGAAAAAATTATTTCGATTCGTCTTTTTTATCGTCTTTTTTGGGATTGCATTTCTCGCAAGTTTTACCTTCTTTTTTAGCGGCGACGCAGCATTTATGCGTGCATTCTTTTCCTTCGGCCTTGGCTTTTTCGCAACATGTTTTTTTGTCTTCGGCCAGCGAGGAGCCAACCGTCAAGGCAAACAAACAGGCGATAACTGACAATGATTTAATGAGCTTCATATTTTTTATTTTCTTCTCCGGTTTTAAAATGGTTTCCGGTTGCTTTCTTCTCGATTCATTTTTTTCCTGAGCGACTCAGCCCGGAAGATGACCATAGAATTCAAGTTGCGTCAGAGTCGCACGGTTTTAATAACTTGTCGAGAGAAAAACCGAAGGCACCCGTTTGAGCGGCGCGCCTCTCAGCTCGCCGCCCAAACGCACAGCCAATTGCGTTTCAGCAAGTCGTGCCTGAGCTGTTTCGGAGGTGGCATCTGCCTCGGGGCCGTGAGGCGCATAAGCAAAGAAGCGGAGCGTCGCCAGCGTCCGTTGCGCCGCGTCATCCCGCGACATGAAGCCGCGTTCGACGCCCACCGGATAAGCCGCCAGCGCAAGCCCGACGGCCGCAATGCTTGCCGGCCATCCCTCCCGCGACTTGTCGAGCACCAGCCGGTTGGCGGGATTGGTCTTGTGGACGAAATAGCTGAACGAGTCCTGTTGCAGCGTTTTCAGCAGTTCGTTCTGTTCAGGCGTTATCACTCGGGGAGTTTTTCAGGATGACCGTTGGCATTCTTCCGCTCCTCCGCCTGCGCCGCGCAAACGCAAACGCCCAACACGCAGACGCAGCTTGAGAGATAAATCCACATCAAGAACGCGACGATGCCGCCCAAGGCGCCGTAGACGGCGTTGAAGCTGCTGAAGTGAATCATGTAAAGCAGAAACAGCCACTCGCCAAGCCAGATCAAGAGCGTCGCGGCCAGAGCGCCGAGCCAGACTTCGGAAAACCGGGTGGCCCGGCTGGGGGCCAGCCGGTAAATCATGATCAGCCCGTAGAACAAAACCAGCCACGGAATGAGATGGAAAATCATGGCGAATATCCAACCGGGAAATCCGAGCCGGGTCGCGAGCCATTCCCGGAACACCCGCGCCATCCCGGGCAGCAAAATGCCGATCAACACGGCGCTCACCGTGATACCGAGCAGGGCAAGGCTTTTCAACGGCAACCGCCACCAATTGTAAGGCTGCGAATGCCAGAGGCGGTTCGTGGTCCGGATCAACATGCCCAGCAATTGCAGCGCGCTCCACAGCAAGAATGGAATCACCACCAGGCTGATCTGGCCCCGCGCCGCCAGCATGCCGCCAATGGTCCCCACGGCGGAGTGTTCCTGTTCACCGGTCAGTGGCACGTAATGTTTGACCCACTGCACCACCGCCTGCGTCGCCACGTCGCGCTCGACGAACAGCGATCCGGCGGTCACCAGCAGGATGACCAGCGGCAGGAATGACAGCAGCAGGTAATAGGCAAAGGCGGCGGCGCCCTCGTTGCCTTCCGCTTCCACCCAGCGGGCGTAAGCGCGGCCGAGAACCCGCCACGCGGTTGACTGCTTAACTTTGAGCCATAACTTTCGCATCGGTTTGAAGTTATTTGTCCAGCCGCCAGCCACCAAACAAGACGGCTGGAGGCAAACGATGTCGTTGATGTTCGCCGATGCCGCGGTTTTTCACATGGTGACGATTCGCTTGTGCCGCTGCGAATAAATCCAGTGCGCACCCGATGATGACTTTGATGCGCACGCACCCGGCCCTCGACGGTCACTCAATCGTCCAAGTGTGCGCTCAAGGGCTCTGTTGAGTGTTTCAGCCGCGCCAGGGTGTGGTCCAACAAACGCTTCAACTTGTCCGCGGCACCGTCGATGGCTTGCGCAATCGTCTCCGCCTCATCCGTGACCGCAATCGGTTGGTGACCTTCAAGACGTGCTTCCATCATGCAGCGTTTGTCGTGAGCGCCACCCTTGTGCTGACTGTTCTCGTCGCTCAGGTGGACTTCCACCCGGGTAATCTGTCCGGTGAACCGGCCCAGCGTGCTTTCCACCGTCGCTTTGGTCTGCTCGGCCAGTTCTTCGCGACCTTCGATGTTGTTGTCTGTGTTGATTTGGATTTTCATAATTTTGTTCCTTGTGTTTGGTTCCTTCAAAAACGGCACGTCGCGGCGGCTCCCGTTTTCGTCGGCATTTGTTCGGACGGAACGACCACCACTTTGCCGCCTTTGCTCAACACCAGTTCGCCCAGGTCATCAAGCACGTCGTCCACTTCCGGATCGCCTAAATGGGTCAACTTAACCTTCCCCGTGGCATCATGGCTGACGGGCACGCCGATGTCGGCAGGTCGTTGGCTTAAATCGTCCTTCTGAATTCGCCCCGTCGCCGCATGCGTCGGCTGATAGAGCGACAGGCAAGGCGGCTCGGAATGGGCAGCAAGGGCGGTTGAAAAATCGTGGGTGAGTATATATGTTTTTACTTTCATAATGTTTGATTCGCCTGCGCAACTGGACCGGGCAAGTTTGGTTAGCCGCGTGCGTCAGATTTCTTCCTGGCCGCTTTGGCTTCCTGATCGGTTAGGACGGGCTGCATTCGCGTGTTCTTTTTCGTCGAACCGGCGACTTTGGTTTTCGGACGATTAGCCGAGTCGGGCAACGCTTTCCGCGCCTTGGCGATGACGGTCATTTTGTTTGCAGGCATAAGTTGGTGTCGGTTTCCTTTGTTAATGTTTGTTTTCTGGCTCGGGCGCTTCGAGAGGTAGGGCCTGCCGCCTTCCACTTCGGACAGCACTTGACCGGTCGCCGGATGATAAGCAGGTGACGAGGCAGGCGTGGCTCGTTTTCGTTTTTTCATGGATGACTTTTGGGCGACGGTTGAATGCCGTTCCGACTCAGATTTTCGGAACGTTTATTTTTTCTTCGAGGGTGCGCCGGGACGTTTCGGCGGAAGTGGATTGTAAGGGCCGGGCGTTGGCACGGGTGGACCCGGTCGGCGGCCCGATGCTTTTGGTTTTCTGGGTTTGGCAGGCATAACAATTTACTGTTTTAGAGAAATTTGGTTTTCTACTTCCACGACGCCGGGAATCCCTTTCGCGATGGTTTCCGCCGAACTCTTCTGATCCTCGCTCCGAACGAACCCGCTGAGTTGAACTTTCCCTTTGAACGAGGCCACCTGCACGTCCGGAAACTTGAAAGACGGCGAGTTCCCGAAGGCGGCCTTGACTTGTTCAGCAAGTTGTTGATCAATCTGCTGCTCGGCGCCGGTTCGTTCGACGGTTTCTTTTTTGCAACCGGTCAGGCCGAGGTTCAAGAAGAGGATTCCCGCCGTTGTTACCGCCAGGAGAGTGCGAATTGTTTTCATGTGAGATCCTTTTTGAAAAAAGTTTCATTCAATGGGAATGCTCTTGAGCCACCGGTTCATCGTTCCAGTATCCCGGGCGCTGGTAATGACGATGCAGGCCGGTCTCGTAATCCCGGGTGATGAGCGCCTCCTCCGTGTATTCCGGCGACTGCTTGATGGCTTCACGGGAAAGATTGACGAAGACTTTTGATTCGCTCCAACTCACGCGCTCGATCCATTGCGGTGAAACCAAGACCTTCTTGCCGGGCCACCAATTCCGTGTGTCAACCACCAAGTAACGAATCGCCCACGTCTCGTCATCAATGACAAAATCCTCGACGTGGCCAATCTCGCCGTCTGTGGCTTGAATATTATGACCATTTACGGCATTCGTGCTGCGGAGATGGGGATCCCAAGCTTTTTCACTTTTGGAGGGTTGTTTCCATTGTTCCCGGTCACGCGCGATGTAGGGATAAGCCCCCCACATGTAGGGGCCGCCCCAATACATCGGGTAACCATAATACCCGTAGTAGGACTCCTCGAATTGGCGGGAGACGGGCTTGTCACTGTTCAACGACGGACTGCTTTCAATCTGTTTTTTCGTCAAGTCAACGGCGATGTGTTGCTCGGCTTTGATCGCGGCGACGAGCGCATACGGGGATATCAGCACCTGCTTGCCCGTAAGCCAGTTTCCGGTGTTGGCGACCAAGTAGCGAACGGTCCAGTACTGGTCATCGAAGTAAAAGTCCTCCACTTCCCCAAATTCCCCGTCGAGGCTGTCCAGTTTGTAACCCTTGAGTGTTGTGGCTTTGCTTAGCATAACAATTCTTTTGGTTTGTGTTTCGTTTTCGATTCGCTGTTGACGCCCGCCTGACGGTGCGTCTAACAACTCGCATGAAAATCGGGCCATTTTACTCGTTGCGCCAATACCTCTTCGGTGAAAGGGTCATAGCCGAAAGCTATGCCAACGATCTCTTATTTCCCGACAACGACCCGATTTCCGAAATAACCCGAGAACCTTCATTTCGCTCTCTTCAATTTGCGATAACGGCGGATCAGGTTGTTAGTCGAACTGTCGTGTTTGAGCGTGGGTGCTTTCTCGCTCTCAAGTTCGGGAACGATTTGCTGGGCGAGGACCTTGCCCAACTCGACGCCCCACTGGTCAAATGAATCAATGTTCCAAATCACGCCCTGCGTGAAGACGCTGTGTTCGTAAAGCGCGACGAGTTTGCCGAGCGTTTCCGGCGTGAGCCGGTCGGAGAGGATGACATTCGACGGACGGTTGCCTTCAAACACTTTGTGCGGCACGAGTGCGGCGGGCACGCCTTCGGCTTTCACTTCGGCGGCAGTTTTTCCAAAAGCCAGCGCTTCGGCCTGGGCGAAGACATTCGCCAATAGAATATCGTGGTGACGACCCAACGGAGTGAGCGCGCGCCCGAAGGCGACAAAGTCACACGGAATAAGCCGCGTGCCTTGATGAATCAATTGATAGAACGAGTGCTGGCCGTTAGTGCCGGGTTCGCCCCAGTAAATCGGGCCAGTCTGGTAATTGACTTTTTTCCCGTCAAGCGTGACGTGTTTGCCGTTGCTCTCCATCGTCAATTGTTGCAGGTAGGCCGGAAAGCGTTTCAGGTATTGTTCGTAGGGCAGCACCGCCACCGTTTGCGCGCCGAGAAAATCGTTGTTCCAAACCGACAGGAGTCCCATCAGCACCGGCAAGTTCTTTTCAAAGGGTGCGGTGCGGAAATGTTCGTCCATTTCGTGAAAGCCTTTCAGCATCGCGCGGAAATTGTCCGGGCCAACCGCCAGCATCGTCGAAAGGCCGATGGCCGAGTCCATCGAGTAGCGTCCACCGACCCAGTCCCAGAAGCCGAATATGTTCGCCGTATCAATGCCGAATGCAGACACTTTATCCGCATTCGTGGAAACGGCGACAAAATGTTTCGCCACGGCTTTGGCGTCGCCGCCAAGTCCTTTGAGTAACCAGTCGCGCGCGCTTTGCGCGTTGGTCATCGTCTCCAGCG
>JALYXC010000161.1 GCA_030947315.1 Verrucomicrobiota bacterium
CTGCGAAAAATTCCGCGACTCGATAAAATGACAACGCAAGAATTGGTCACCGCCCTCGACAGTCCGAACGGCTGGCAACGCGATACCGCGCAACGATTGTTGGTTCATGCGCAGGATAAAAATACTGTCGAACCGTTGCGAAAATTAATCGCTTCGAGCAAGCGTGAAAAAACTCGAATGCAAGCTCTCTGCGCTCTGGATGGAATAAACGCACTGGATTTTAAAACTTTAATTACTGCTTTAAAAGATTCTCATCCGCTCGTCCGGGCCAACGCAATTCGTGTGAGCGAAAAAATTATTCCTGGAATCCTTCACGAACCGAGCAAAGAAAATTCAGAAATCATCGCCGCAGTTTTAAACCTGACGGATGATTTGGAAATTGGCGTTCGCTATCAATTGGCATTCAGTCTTGGCGAATTGAACGACTTCCGAGCCGCGGAGGCGCTTGCGAAAATTGCTTTGAAAGATTGGAACAATTCCGAAATGCAAATTGCGATTTTGAGTTCGGCGCCGAAGCATGTTGGACAAATGCTAACGGCGATTCTTGCGCAAACGAAGGCTCCTCCGGTAAGTTTAATGGAACAATTGCTCAGTCTGGCCACGGCATTGGGCGATGAAAAACTTTACGCCAAAACGCTCGTAGAAATTTCCCAATCGGCCAATGGCAAATTTAAACCCTGGCAATTTGCCGCGTTGGCCGGGTTTTTGGACGCGCTGGAGCGAGGCAATAATTCATTGAAAATGCTGCGGGAAAAATCCGACGACAATTTAAAAAAAACAATTGACCAATTAGAACCGCTTTTTGCTCAAGCGCGGGAACTTGCCAATCCGCAATTCACTTCGCAACGGTCAGGCGAGATCAGTCTGGAATCTGCGATAAGCGCGGTTCGCATTTTGGGTCGCGGACTTTCCGGCCAGAAAAATGATTTCAAATTGCTCGGTGAATTATTGCAACCGCAAATTGCGCCTGCCCTTCAGAAGGCGGCTCTGGCCGATCTGCAGCGCGCCAAAGAAAAATCTGTGGCAACGATTTTGCTCGCGCGTTGGAACAGCTACGGCCCCGAGTTGCGCGCAGAAGTCTTGAACGCGATTTTCAACCGGCCCGAATGGATTGAACTGTTGCTCGCCGAAATTGAGACCGGAAATATTCCCGCCGGCCAAATTGGCGCCGCTGCACAACAGACTTTGTTGAAACATGCTTCCGAAAAAATCAGAGAGAGAGCCGCCCAATTGTTTTCTGCTGAGTCCGATCGCCAAAAAATTGTGAAGCAATATCAAATCGTCGCCGACTTGAAAGGCGACATCGAAAAAGGCCGCGTTTTATTTCAAAAAAATTGCGCTGTTTGTCATCGTTTTAAAAGCGAAGGAAATCAAATCGGGCCCGATTTGGGAATGATGGCTGACAAATCAGTTTTGGATTTTCTCACGGCGATTTTCAATCCGAATCAAGCGGTCGAAGCGCGTTACGTCAATTATTCGGCCATAACAAAAAGCGAGCGGGAAATCAGCGGCATCATTAGCGCCGAAACCCCAGCGAGCATTACCTTGAAAACAATCGGCGGCGCGGAAGAAACTATTTTGCGCCGCGACCTGAAGGAATTAAAAAGCTCGGGATTATCGTTGATGCCGGAAGGCTTTGAAAACGCGCTTCTCTCGCAAGACGCGGCTGATTTGATTGCTTTTTTGAAAGCCAAATAGGTCAGTACCTCCTGTTTGTGAAGTCACAATAGTTGAAAGCATTTGGTGTTTCAATCTGTTTTCATCCAGCGAGCCGTTGCGGCGATTTAACTTCTGAGTGGAATTTCGGTTTCAAAATCAGTATGAGTTTTCCATGAAATATTTCGTTTGGATTTTTCTGTTTCGGGTTTTGGCTGTTAGTTCGTTCGCGGATCAAGTGGATGATTTTATCCAGGAGGAAATGCAGAAGCGCCAAATTCCTGGAGTCAGTTTGACGATTCTTCAGCGCGGCCATGAAATTAAAACTGCGGCCTACGGCTTTGCTAATTTGGAATTGAAAGCGCCCATAACGAAAGAAACCGTTTTCGAAATTGGTTCGATCACCAAACAATTCACGGCGGCGGGCATTCTGGTTCTCGCGCAGGAGGGAAAACTTTCGGTGGACGATTTTCTCAGCAAACATTTGCAGGACACGCCGAAAAGCTGGAGCGAAATTCGGTTGCGCCATTTGTTGACGCACACTTCCGGGATCAAAAGTTACACCGGTCTGGATGGATTTGAATTAACCAAACATTTGAAACAAGCTCAATTCATCAAAGCGATTGGCGTTCATCCTCTGGAATTTGAACCGGGCGAATCGTGGAAATATTGCAACACCGGTTTTAATCTGCTCGGATTCGTCATCGAAAATGTCAGTGGAAAAAATTATTGGGATTTTTTAGGCGAGAAATTTTTTGGCCCGCTTGGGATGTCAGCGACCACCAATCGGGACCCGAGCCTTCTGATTCCGCATCGCGCTGATGGTTATGAAAAGAAGAATAATATTTTGATCAATCGCGATTATGATTTGACGGATGTTTTTGCGGCGGGCGCCATTGCTTCGACCACAGGAGATTTGGCAAAGTGGAGCGTGGCGTTGGATTCCGACAAATTTTTATCAGCCGCCAGCAAAACCCAAATGTGGGTGCCAGTGAAACTTAACAGTGGCCAAACGCATCCCTACGGCTTCGCCTGGTTTTTGGCGCCGCTCGAAGGCCACAAAAATATTGGGCACAGCGGTTCCACGTCCGGTTTTTCCGCGAGCCTGCAACGTTTTCCTGACGATCAACTGACAGTCATTCTTCTGACCAATTCGGATGAATCCGACATCGCCACGTTGCTCGCAAAAAAAATCGCGACGTTTTATTTTACGGAGTCAACGAAATGAATCGGGAGAAGACGCTCCTTAAAAAGAGTGTTGAAAATTCGCCAGCTCCGGAAATTTCTTTCCCGCGTGGCCTCAATAATGCTTTTCTTTTTGCGGGAATTAACGCGCTCTCTTTTCAAATCATTTTGAGCAGTCCAATGGTGCTGTATGCCCGGACGCTTCAGGCGAGCGCGACCACGTTGGGAATCATGACGAGCATGATGCCGCTGCTGGTGATTTTTCAAATTCCGGCCGCGCAATATGTGCAGCGGGTTGGTTACAAACGATTTGTTTATGGCGGCT
>JALYXC010000233.1 GCA_030947315.1 Verrucomicrobiota bacterium
AAGGAAAACGATCAAAATAGTAATGATGGTCGTAGCCGTGTTAATGACCAATTGCCAGGTATCCGAGAAACCAAAAACCGGACCGAGTATTCCCCAAATAAGCAGGATCAAAACCGCGATAAAAAAAGCCCAGGGGCTTCCCACCATCTGTGAAGACTTTTGCGCGAACTTGCGAAACCAATCATTCCGTTTTTTCTGGTTATTTTTTTTTCCGTCTTCCTTTGGGGTCGCGGTGGGCGAATTCGATTTGGAGTTTCTGTCCTGAGCCTGACTAGTTTCTGGTTTCATAAAATTATATTTGTTTCAACATTAAGCAGGAATTTCCCGCCCGACTTCCGACGCTTTTTTGTCTTCGCGCAAACCGAGAAAAACCGGATGACGCAAATGATCATCGCGCGTCCATTCCGTAAAAGAAATCTGACAGACCAGTTTTGGATCCAGCCAAAAACAATTTTTCATTTCGCGCCCGGTTATTCCCTGCCCCCACCGTCCGCTGCGTTTTTCCGGCAGATTGACAAAAGGACAATCGGCCCGTTTTATTTTTTGAAATTGTTGATAAAGCGATTTGAGCAGCGCCTGATTGAAACCGGTCCCGACCTTGGAAGCGAAAATCAATTTTTCGTTTTCGAAAAAACCGACGAGCAACGCGCCAAAATAATCGCGCGAACCTTTCGGCGGCGTGTAACCGCCAATGACAAATTCCTGTTCGTTGATCACTTTGATTTTCGACCACGCGCCGCTGCGGCGTCCCGTTTCGTATTTGGAATCAAGTCGCTTGGCGATAATTCCTTCCAGTCCATGTTTTCTGATTTCAGCCAAAAGTTGTTCAGGATCGCCTTTCAAATCTGCCGAGAAGCGCGCCGGCTCGGTTGGCGGGGAGAGAAGCGATTGCAGAATTTTTTTGCGTTCGCGCAACGGCGAATTTTTTAAATCCTTCCCTTCCAAATTCAGCAAATCAAAAAGATAAAAACAAATGGGCGGCCGTTTTTCTCCCGGCATATTTGCCATTTGCAACAATTGAAAAGAAGAGCGGCCTTTCGGATCCAGCGCGACAATTTCGCCGTCGAAAACCCCAGTTTTACAGGGTAATTTTTGGATCGCCGCGACCGCTTCGGGAAATCGCGCGGACAAATCTTTCGCGGCGCGAGAAAAAAGCTGAACATTTTTTTCTTGTTTAACGGCAACCGCGCGGAAGCCATCAAACTTAATTTCGTAAATCCATTCATCTCCTTGCGGCGGCGTTTCCAGCAGCCGGCATTTCATCGGTTCCACAAACTCAAGTTGGCCCGTCGGAAATTTTTTAAGAGAAGCGCGATTTATTTCCGGACTTTTTTTTTGAGCAAAAGTTTTCGGCGACGATTTTGGCGAAACAGATTTTTTCTTTTCGACAGAATGATGGCTTTCCCATTGCGCATCGTTGTCGCGCGCAATCTGTTTCATGGATCGTTTTGTCAGAACCGATTCGTCGTCTTTTTTGGTGGAAAGAGGCGCGGCATCTTCACCGCTTTTAAAAAAAAGCCATTGTTCTTTATTTTGGCCAGGGCGCGGCTTGAGGCGAACGAGCGTCCATTCTCCATTTATTTTTTTTCCCGTCAGCGTGAGATGCAATTTTCCTTCGCGCAGGGCGTCGTGTGGTCGCCCGCTCGAAACGGAATAATTTCCAATATCCCAAACCATCACGGTGCCGCCGCCGTAATTGCCTTCGGGAATGGTGCCCTCAAAACGCGCGTAATCGAGCGGATGATCTTCCACTTGAATGGCCAGATGTTTTTCGCCGCGTTGCAATGGAGGACCTTTGGGCACCGCCCACGATTTTAAAACCCCTTCCATCTCCAGACGAAAGTCATAATGCAAACGCGAGGCGTCATGCTTTTGAATGACGAAAAGCGAATTCTGACTGGACGATTTTTTCAGGAGCGGCGCCGGCTCGGCTGTTTGATGAAAATTTCGTTTCGCTCGATACGCGGTGAGGCTGCCTTCTTTTTTAGCCGAAGGCGTCTCGCGAGGCGCGGATTTTTTCAAAGACGATTTCATTCCTGGCTATCCGGGCTGGGCGAATTTTTTTTCAACCGCTGTTTTAATTTTAAAACCGGCTCGAAAAGATCGCCCATTTTTTTTACCCGTTGCAAAACGGCGTCCGATTGGAAAACTAATAATTCTGCCTTCTTTTTTTTCCAGCATTGCTCGACTTCATTCCAGGTTACGGGAGTGGAAACAGTGGGCTTTTCCTTGGCGCGCAGGGAATAAACGCAAATGGTCGTTTTGTGATCATCGTTTTGGCTCCAATCCACCAGAACTTTTCCCTGGCGCAAAATTTT
>JALYXC010000253.1 GCA_030947315.1 Verrucomicrobiota bacterium
CAGCAATCCTGCCCATTGCTCCTCAATCATGCGCGGGCCGAAACGCGGCGGTTGGTTTTGAACATAAGGCTGGAACGGGAACAATTTGTCCGTCGCCCAAATTTCCATCGTCTCACCGCGTTGTTTCAATTCGTAACGCGCACAGGCCAATCCAAGAATATTCGTCGTCTGGCCTGTCGCCTTGAGTTCGGCTTGTTCCATCGGCGGCATCGGCATAACAGGAAATCCAGACGCGGACGGATTCGCGGAGGGTAGCGCGGGCGGCTCGCCTGCACCGTTCGGCGGGACAGGCCGGCGGCCTGTGCTACCCGTTGATTTTAACCGCACAAAGCTGCGGTTATGCGGATAGAGCAGAGTTAATTGGCCAGACTGGCGATCCAAAATGTCAATGGGGTTCGGCCGGTTGGTGGCGGTAACTTCAATTCGCAAAAGATTTGTCGCAACAGTGTAAAGTAGCGGCGCGGGTTCGCCCCCGCGCGTGATAACGGCACGAATGCGCCCCTCGAAGGCGAACGCATTTGAGGCGCTGGCGGCGAGCCAACTGGCGATGGCAATCACAAAAAGATTCTTCATTTCGCGGAGTCGCTTCATGATTTCAATTCGCATAGAACGATTCAGGCGAAGTGGCCGAATGGCAAATGAATTCGTAAATCATACATCGCATTCGTGAATTCTTTACGGCATGCTGTATTTGAAATTGATGCTTTGTGCTATGCCAAAAGTGGACTGACCGCGACAGGAGTTGGCTATGTAGGCAGAAAGTCCGATCCCGCTGGAACTGAAACCATAGCAACCGATGGCAATGTGAGTGCAGGATAAGCCGGTGTTGTTACCACTGCAATAGCCGGAACAGTTGTTGGCGGTGTTCGCGGCAAACAAGCCGGTGCCGCTGCTGCTGCCGTAACAGTTGTTGGCATTGAAGGAAGCAGTCAAGCCGTATCCTAAGCCAGTGGATTCTCCATGACTGTTGGACACCACGTCCCCGAATATGGCAGTTGCTCCGCAGTCAACCGCAGCGCAGTTCTGGATGGTCGAGGCAATGATTCCATTACCGCCCACTGTGTGCGCCGTGCAGGACTCCACCACCGTCGAATTTCCAGTGCCGAGATTGATGCCGTTACCCAGCAGCCCTGCCACAGAGACGCGCGATACCACCACATTCACCGGCGAACTGCCCTGCTGATGGATGCCATATTGAAAGCCGCCGCCGCTATAAACATTGGTGCCATTGTTGGTTACACCTCCTTGGATAAATCCATTCTGAATGGTGAGGTTGCGCAAGCTACTGTTGATCAAAATGCCGGTGCCGTTGGCGCTGGCGGCCGTCGAGGAAATGGTAAAGCCGTTCAAATCCAGCGTCACGCCGTTGGTAGCAATAGTGATGGCATTGCCGGTGAGGACGTTGAGATTGGTCGTCAGATAATATGACCCGCTGTTGGTGATGGTGAACGACACCGATGAAATCGGCGTGCGCGGCTCGATTTGCGCGAGCGTCTTCATGGTCGGCCCCGGCGGAGCGGTCGGCGCAAGTTGGCCTTGACTGCGGACGGAGTTCACATGAGTGAAGAGGGAAGGTAAACCGATAATAGTCAGCAACAGCGGACGTGAAGTTAACAATCGAAAATGAGTAATTAGTTTCATAAGATTTTTTTAAGTGATTTTAGCGAATTTATATAAAAAACGTATTAGCTTTCAACAAGAAGTTTGCTTTTTGCAACTACGGCATGAGGTATTTATAGCCGAAACTGGCTTCAGGAGAGCCACTGACACTCATGGCGTTACAGCCGATGCCGATGTTGGCGAAAATGCCGAAGCTGGTGCGGCTGTATCCTCGACAAAAGGACGCCGTGCCGCCGGGGCGGGCTATAGAGTAATCCGCATTCGGAATGAATAAGCCATAGGAAGAATCACTGGCGCCGGAGCAGTTGGAGGCGTTGCTCGCGGCAAGGCCGTAATTCGACGTGCTGGTTCCGGAGGAATTGGAGACGTTGTCGGCGTTGAGACCGATGCCAGAATCACTCGAGCCGAAAGAGTTCATCGCGCTGGTCGCGTTCAGGCCCACGCCCGAGGTGGTCGCTCCCCAGCAGTTGATCGCAATTGTCGCATTCAAGCCCGTGCCGGCTTGGCTGAAGCCAGTGCAATTGTCGGCTCGTTGCGCATCGACGCCTTTGCCGGTCGTGCCTGACGCATTGCTTCGCCCCCAGGAGGTGGTTGCGTTCTGAACGGACAAGCCTGTCCCTGTGTCGCTCTCTCCGATGCAATTGCTGGCCGTCGTCGCGGAAACGCCGAGCGCCCCGCCCACGGCGATACCGCGCGAGTTCGCAACGTTAAATGCGCTGATCGCCGTGCTGCCGCAGGTATTCGCGACCGAATCGGTCACGGTGCTGGCACTCAATCCCACGCCGCCGGCGGTGCGCACTTCGCAGTGATCGATCACGCTCGAGTCCTGTCCCGGAGCGATGCCGTTGAGGCTGACCCCGGAGACCGAGACGCCCGAGATGCGGACATTCTTGAGTTGAATCGTCAGGCCGGAGAAACCAATGCCATTTTGAAATCCCGGCCCGGTCGAAAATGAGATCCCCGAGTAGGTGACTCCACCCTGGATGTGTCCGTTGAGAATCGTAATGTCCTGGTTGGGCCGAACCAGATTAATTGCCATTCCAGCCGCCGTGCTCGCGGTCGAAGAAATGGTGAAGCCATTAAGATCGAGGGTCACGCCGCTCGCATTGATCGTGATGGCGTCACCCGAACTGACGTTGAGATTACCGGTCAAGTAATACGAACCGGAAGCGTTGATCGTAAACGGCGCGGTCGAGATCGGGGTGCGCGGTTCAATTTGCGCAAGCGATTTCATCGTCGGCCCCGGCGGAGCAGTCGGCGTGAGTTGGCCTTGAGCGAGAAGAGAGTTTATAGGAGTGAAGATAGATAGAGCGATTAGGCTCAGCAACATTCCAGCACGGAAGGTTAAGAGTCGAGAATGAGTGATTATTTTCATATTTTTCTTTCGTATTCAGGTTTCAAATCAGAGTACAATCCAAAAAGTAAAGTTGACCGTGGCGGCCGAGAGTAGAGTCAAATTTTTCAGAAGTTGGGCATTCTGGGTTTGGAGTTGTGTGGTCTGGACTTCCAGCGCGCCAATCCATCCAGCCGAGGTCGCGCCGCGGCTTGCCCCGAGGCGAGGGTAGCCGTGACGAACAAGAACCTGAGCAGTGTTTTCATGGATGGCGATGGGTTGGAAATTAAAAAGCGAAGTTTGCGTGGGGATTGGAGTTGGTGGCGATGGCCGCGGCAGTGCCGAGCAGCGGGCCGACGAGATTTCCGGGCGGAACGTTGAAGCTGGTTGCGCCGCCCCCATTGACAGTGTTGCGGATGACGAGAGTGCCAGAGCCAATGTCCAGCTTGAGGTTGCGCCCATTGTTGTCAACCATGTGATTGCCTTCGATGCGCGCATAGTTGCCAGTCAAGATGGATGCCGTAGGAACTTCCATCCGTCCCGTTGGAAGTGCAATGGCATCCGGTAACGCGGCAGTCGTCCGCGGCTTGAACTCCGTCACCGGAATTGTTTGCGGCCAGGCAGTCACTCACCGTGCTGCCGAGCCCCACCCCAATTCCGTCGCCCACATTGGAGGAGGCAACGCAGGCAGTGACTACGCAGTATTGGCCGGCCCCAATCCCGGGGTTATTTGTCAGCGCGGAACAGTTTTGCACCCTGGAGTTGGGGCCGGTCACAAGTCCCACACCCCGTTGTTGGCGAGGATCAAATCGGAGAATAACCCGCCGATCACGGTGCCGGCGCTAATTCCATCGCTGGGACAGTTACGCACCACGCCATGGCGGATGGAAATGTTCCTTTGCACGTTTGGCACTGCGATGCCCTTGCCTCCCGCGCCAGCCGTCACGGCAAAGCCATTCAAGTCCAGGGTGACGTCGTTCGTGGTGATGGTGATGGCGTTCCCGGAACTGACGGAGATATTCGTCGTCAAATAGTAGGAGCCGGGGTTTGTGATGGTGAGCGCCGCCGAAATGGGGTTGCGCGGCTCGACTTGTTGCAGCGTCTTGAACGTCGCCCCCGGTGGAGCAGTCGGCGTGAGGTTGCCTTGACAGCAAAGAAAGTTCACCGGACCAAACACAACAACTAAAACAATAATAGCTTGCCGTAACAGCAAACTGTGAGTGAAAAATCGGAGATGGATGATAATATTATTCATAATTTTTTAAGCGGTTTGAAATAATTTATGAAATTGATTAAGCTTCGACAAGACAAATTTGAGGGAAATATCCATATTAAAATAAGGTTCAAGACTAGTTAAGAGGGTTATTTTTAAAATTATTTAAGAGCAGTTGGTAAAGGTTATCATGGCGATGATTGAAACGGAACTCACATTCTTTGAGATGCAGGCACAAGGTGGCGCGGTTAA
>JALYXC010000289.1 GCA_030947315.1 Verrucomicrobiota bacterium
CTTCGGGATTATCTTTGGCGCCGTCGAGCAGTGTGTCGGCAAAGCCTTTGATGAGCGAAAGCGGCGTGCGTAATTCGTGGCTGACGTTCGCGACAAATTCCTGGCGCGTGTTTTCCAATTCCTTCAAGCGGGTCAAATCGTGAAAAACGAAAATGGAACCTTGTTCCAAGCCGTCACGGTCGAGGACGGTGGAAGCGTTGACTTGCAGGCAACGATTTTTTTCACCACGCAATTCGAGTTCGGCATCAAGGATCGTTTTTTTCTTTTTAAGACTCGAAGCCAGTTCCGATAATTCGGCCAGGCGGAATGCTTCTAAAATTGTCTGGCCGCGCATCTCTCCAGCGACTTGAAAAAACTCACGCAACGATTGGTTGATCAATTGAATTTTTCCGGCGCGATCCAGCAGCAAAACGCCTTCGATCATGCTGTTGAAAAGAGCTTGTTGCTGCGCTTGAGATTGCGCGAATGCCTCTTGTTGTTGTTGAAAAACCGCTTCTTTATATTCTTGTTTCGCCTTTTCCCGTTGCCCTCGAAGACGCCGTTCCTGCCACATAAATTGCAGCAGAACTAAAACGACGAGCGTTAAAAAAATCAGCGGGATCCACATTCAAAATTTGAAACCAAACCTAACTTTCTTCGACAAAACGATAGCCCACACCGCGAACCGTATCCAAATATTTTGCGGCGGTGCCGAGCTTTTCGCGCAATCGGCGCATGTGCGTGTCCACCGTGCGCGTATCAATCAAGCTATCATATTCCCAAACGTCTTTGAGCAATTGCTCGCGCGACTGGACGCGCCCGCGACGCTGCGCCAATACCGTGATGAGTTTGAATTCAGTCGCCGTTAGCTCAATCGGTTTTCCTTTGATGGTGATTTGATGCCGGGGAATATCAACGGACAAATCGCCAAAGATAATTTTGTCCGCTTTCGTTTCCGTCGCTGGCGCACGCTTCAGCAAACCTTTCACACGCAAAACCAATTCGCGCGGGCTGAACGGCTTGGTCACATAATCATCGGCGCCCAATTCCAAACCGAGCACGCGATCAATTTCCGCCGCCTTGGCCGTCAGCATAATAATTGGAATGGAAGAGGTGTTGGAATCGCGCCGTAAAATTTTACAAACTTCCAGGCCGTCCACTTCGGGTAACATTAAATCGAGCAAAATTAAATTCGGCAAAATCGCCCTCGCTTTTTTCAAGGCCGTTTCGCCGTCTGGAGCGGTCGCGACTTCGTAACCGGCCGCTATTAAATTAAACTCAATTAATTCCAAGGCATCCGGCTCATCGTCCACCACGAGAATTTTTGATTTCGTCACTGCTCAAAATTGCATAACACAAGTCACATCGGCCCGTCGAGCAGGTTACAATCCGGTTACAAAGAAAATATTGGATTCGGCGGAAGATGCCTGCCCGCGTTGAATTTCCGCGTCCGGCAAATTTCGGCGCGCCGCCGGAATCGAAAGACAGGCCGCGCGTTTCATTTCTCTTGCATGTAGAGCTTTATTGCTTGGTCGTTTTAAATTTGCCCGTTATCGTTCGCTGATGAATCATGTTGGAATTGGCTATGATGTGCATCGGTTGGTGGCCGGTCGAAAATTGATTTTGGGCGGCGTGACCATTCCGCATTCCAAAGGTCTTGATGGTCATTCGGATGCGGACGTTTTGATGCACGCAATTTGCGATGCGGTTCTCGGCGCGTTGGGCGAAAAAGACATCGGCCATTTTTTTCCGAACAGCGATCCGCGTTGGCGCAATGCCTCGAGCAAAGTTTTTTTACAAGAGGCCGCGCGTCAGGTTACTTTTCATCAGGGAAAAATTGTGAACGTGGACGCCACGATTATCGCCCAGGAACCACCATTGCTGCCGCATATTGATGAAATGAAAATCAATATTGCTGATGCTCTCGGCGTGAATTTAAAATGGATTGGAATCAAAGCGACGACGAATGAGCAGCTTGGTTTTATTGGGCGCGAAGAAGGAATTGCCGCGATGGCAGTCACGAGTGTTGAGCTCCCTGAAACTTATGGCCAAAGCTGAAGTCGGTTGGAAAAGACAATCGCCCGACGGCGAAAAGATTGAATGTTACGCGCAACACGTGGGCAATCGCTGGAAATTTTTTACCCGCGAAAAGCGTTTTGAGCAATGGCAGTCGGTGGAAAATCCGCCCTTGGAAGATTGGATGGAATTGCTGGAGTCCGTGCGGCGGCGGATTGGGCGAAGACTTTTGCGGCCAGAAGAAGAAGGCCGAATTAAAAAAGCGATTAAAGAACGATTTCCAGAAATAGAATTAGCCCGAGATGAACAATAAGGAATGAACAAAAATAATTCCAGCCGCGCTCCTTATTATCCATGAAAGAGATTCCGTTGATTCTAGTTTCGCCCAGCACACAACGTCAGGGCCGCGAATTTTCTGATGCGTCCATCAGCCTTTCCAATCGGTACACGGAAGCGATTATGGCGGCGGGCGGCGCGCCGCTAATCGTTCCTTGCACCGCGTCAAAAAAGTTGATTGCTGAATATGTTCGGCGCAGCGATGGCGTTTTGCTGACGGGCGGCGATGATGTTCAACCGAAACTTTATGCGCGAAACTTGTCGGACAAATTGGCCAAAACAGTCGGAGAATTGGAACCGGAACGCGATGTTCTGGAGTTGCAAATGATTGCGGAAATTTTCCGGCAGCGGAAACCGCTCCTGGCGATTTGTCGCGGCCATCAGATTTTAAATGTCGCGTTGGGCGGCGATTTGATTGTGGATATTCCCAGCGAAGTTCCCCAAGCGATCAATCATCGCCGCACTGATTTAAAGAGCGAACCGGTGCATGAAGTTCAATTGGAAAAAAATTCGTTGTCCGCCAAAATTTTTGCCGGCGAGACAATTCGCGTCAACAGCACGCATCATCAGGCCGTGGGAAAAATCGCCTCATCATTGCGGGTCATTGGGAAAAGCGACGATGGAATTATTGAAGTGATGGAATTGAAGGATAAAAAACTTTTGCCTTATTTGGTTTCCGTGCAGTTTCATCCAGAGCGGCTTTACGATCGTTATCAGCAATTTGCGAAATTATTTAAAAGTTTTATCAGGGCCTGCGGACTGAATCGAAAAAAGTTATGAAAGCCAAAATCATGGTGGTGGATGACACGGAGGAAATTCGTGAACTCGTCCAGAAAATTCTGACCAAAGGCGGCTACGAGGTGAGTCTCAAAAGCAGCGCGGCGGATTTAACCGAATCTTTTGCGGGCGCACAGCCAGATGTCATTCTCCTTGATTTGGTTTTGCCCGATGGCGATGGATTGGAACTGCTCCCAGTGATCAAAAAACAGTGGCCGACCAGCGAGGTAATTGTGCTGACGGGCAACGCGACCTTTGACGCGGCGGTGCAGGCGACCAAACTTGGCGCGTATCAATTTCAAAATAAACCGTTCGATCCCAAAATACTTTTGCTTCAAGTCGAACGCGCGGTGGAACATAAACAATTAAACGAAGAAGCCAGTTCGTTGCGCAAAGCGCTTTCCACCATGAGCGGCGGGGCCTCGCCGATTTTTCAAAGCGCCGCCATGAAAAGTGTTGTTCACACGATTGAACGCGTGGCGCCGAGCGATGTTTCCATTTTAATTACGGGCGAAAGCGGCACCGGCAAAGAAATCATTGCTGATTTAATTCATGCTTTAAGCCCGCGCAACAAAGGGCCGCTCATTAAAATTAATTGTGCCGCGCTGCCCCGCGAATTGATCGAAAGCGAATTATTCGGATCGGTCAAAGGCGCTTTCACCGGAGCCAGCGCTGATCGCGAAGGATTATTCCGCCAGGCCGAAGGAGGAACCTTGCTGCTTGATGAAATTTCCGAAATGCCGGTGGACACGCAAAGCAAATTGCTCCGCGTTTTGCAGGAAAAAGAAGTGCGGCCTGTGGGCGGACGCGATAGTTACAAAACCGATTGCCGGATTATCGCGGCGACCAATCGTCCGGTGGAACTGGCCATTAAAGAAGGAAAATTGCGGGAAGATTTGTTTTATCGAATCAGCGCGATTTCTGTTTCACTACCACCGTTGCGCGAACGGCGCGAAGATATTCTGCCCCTGGCCCATGCGTTTTTAAAACGGTTTGCCGCTCAAGCGGATCGAAATATTTCCGGCTTCAGCCCGGCGGCGGCTGACAAACTGCGCGCATTCGACTGGCCGGGCAACGTGCGCCAATTACAAAATGAAGTGCAGCGCACCGTCTTAATGTCGCAAGGAAATCAAGTGGAGGCAGCCGATTTATCCATTACCGCGGCGCTGTCTGCCGAAACGGAGACGGAAGATTTAACGCTGATGGAAGCGATGGAAAAAAATACGATTGGCCAGATTCTCAAAGAAACCCGCGGCAACAAATTAGAAACCGCCAAACGTCTGGGCATCGGACGACAGACGCTTTACAATAAAATAAAAATGTACGGAATTGAAACTTGAATATTCCGGTGAACAATTTAAGATTCTCGGATTATGAAAATTCTTCTTTTCTCCTTTTGTGTTTTGATGCAAGTGATCTCTGCTTCTGCTTCCTTGATAAGTCTCTACGAGTTCAACGGAAATTTCTCGGATTCGTTTAGCAACAATGTGGATCTGGTGGAATATAATAACGCCAGCTCCATCTTCAACGCGGGATCCTGGACTTGGACGGCGACGGCCAATCCCGGCGGCGGACTCATTATGGATCTCAATGCGCCGAGAGCTTCGCTGTATTCGATCGGACTTCGACTGAAATTTGACCTGACTTCGTCGGGCTACCGAAAAATCATCGACTTTAAAAATCAGACTGCGGACGACGGTCTCTATTTTTATAACGATAGCCTGAGTTTTTATCCCATTACCGTAGGTGGAATGGTGTCCAACAACACCTTCCTGGATTTGGTAATCACCCGCGACGGCTCATCGGTAGTCTCAGTTTACGCCAACGGAAATTCGAATCCCCTTTTTACTTTTGCCGACTCGGACAATCGAGCAGTGGCTGTGACCAATTCTTTGGCGCGATTTCATTTATTTCATGACGACAACACGACGGCTGGCGAATGGAGTCCAGGCGGAACGGTCAGCGAAATTCGTGTTTGGAATCATGTGCTCGCTCCCAGCGAAATTCCGGGCGCTTTCGGAACGGAGTTGACCATCCTTCGCGTGTTTAACTCCATTTTTATTTCGTGGCCCAGTTCCTTCAAGGGTTTTACGCTGGAAGAAAATACAAATCTTTCACTGACTAATTCGTGGGTGGCCGTGCCTCAAAATTATGTGACCAACCAGGCGCAAATCTTCGTCCAGATTCCCATTGGCCCAGGCAATAAATTTTTTCGGTTGAGAAAGTAGCAGGGACTGACTATCGGCGGTGGATCGGCAGCCTCAATACTTCAACCATTTTGCGCGCAATCAAATGTCGGCGTTCAACCGTGACATTTCCTTTTAAATCGTCGAATCGCGCTTTGGATAGCAAATAGATTTTGTCGCAACGAACCACTGTTTTCCAGTCAAGCCCATCGCTTTCATCCAAAATCTCTTCCGTTGATTTGGGCGGCCGGTTGACTTTGGCTGACGAGCAGAGTAACGCGTTGACCTCTTCGATATCGGAATTCTGGCAAGTCTCGTCATTGGAAATGATGACAGCCGGGTGGCGTTTTTCCTTGCTGAAAGGAAACATGATAACATCCCACTGTTTCATTTCAGTTCTTTCGGCTTATTCCAAGTCCTTTGGCGCGCGAACCACCGAAGTTTTAGCGAGACGATTGTTTTCCTTAATTTCCGCTTTAGTGTCGGAATTGGCAAAGTATCCGACTGGCCGAATCGGGATTGGATCAATGTCCGGAACTTCCTGCAAAAGAAACCGCTGTTGCCCTCTGATGATATAAACCGCCTCGCCCTTTCCGGCTTTTTCAATCAACCGGCCTAAATATGTTTTGGCCCTGCTCAGCGTAAAGACTTGAGACTGGAGATTTAGTTTGGTTTTCTTTATTGAAGGAAGGGCGATTTTCATAGCCTGAATCTAGCCGGCCAGCAGGCTGAAGGCAAGCTAGGAATAAATTTTTCAGAAAGTGGCGAGCGTTGGCAGCCTCACCAACGCCCCAAAACAAAGGAACGATTCTTCAGTTCGGAATGGAGACGGGATGCAGCCATAATTCCAAATAGCACGAGCAGAAGAGTCTGGGACGTCATGAGCGTTTTCCAGGATTCAGCGCTGCCCATTCCGATTCGGTACAAGCCGGCCATCCCAAGTCCCGCGAGACACGAAGGCAAGAAAAGCGTCGCCAAACAAGTCAGCAACCATGCCGCCATAAAACTTTTTATTCGCAGGGAAAAGTAAAGTCCAACCATGGTAACGACGATAAAGTCGCAAATCCAATTTAAGATAAACGGGTGACTTCTTTCACGCCCAGACTGCCAGAAGAATGATTCGACAGATAACATACTGAACAAAAGGATCGCAAAAGCTGG
>JALYXC010000305.1 GCA_030947315.1 Verrucomicrobiota bacterium
CTGTAGACCTTGCTGCATACAGCACGATCGCACCAAACTTTAGCGTCAATTTCATTGGCTACCGCTCCGACGGAAGCACACTCAACACCACTTTTTCAGGCAGTGGGATTAACTTCCGAACCGTCAACTTTAGTCCTGCCTGGTCATCCGGTCTAATGCGCGTAGAAATTCCGAATTTCGCCTGGTCGCTGGATAACCTGATTGTCGCCGTTCCTGAACCAAACACATGTGTTTTGCTGGCAACGGGCACGCTAGGTTTGGTAGTCTGGCGAATAAGAAAAGTCAAATGAAGAGGGAAGCGTTCATCGTTTCCTTTCAAACATCCAGATGTGAAATAAAAAAGACGATTGTAGATCAAAAGAAAAGGACAACAATTTATTTTAAAATTTCTCCACAAATTTCTGCATGGCTTCTTCGTGTCGCGTGATTGATTCAACCAATTTAAATTGCGTGCGGCAACGATCCAAATTGTGGCCGGGCCGATGAATCCGAAAATAAGTGTCGCCCCCCAGATAATCAGTTAAAAACCGGAGCCCAAGCGCGAAGGCGATCAGTTTTCCCGAAAAAGCAACAAACGATTTTTCGTTTTTGGTCAAAAATTCGCCCGCCGCCGCAAGATAACCTTCCGCCAGGTTTTTAAACATCGGCATTTGAATGTGCACTTTTGACAAATCCCTTTCATCTTCCAGAGTGGGGCTGGTCGTCGCGCGCACCATGTCGCCAAAATCATAAAGCGCGCATCCCGGCATGACGGTGTCCAAGTCCACCACACACATCGCTTCGCCCGTTTGCTCGTCGAGCATGACATTGTTGAATTTTGTGTCGTTGTGCGTGATGCGTTCCGGAATTTTTTTGCGTGCCAACGCTTCCAAAAGAATGTCTGCCATCGCTTCATGCCGGAGGGCAAAAGTAATTTCCGATTTCACGGATTGAGCGCGATTAAAATGGTCGGCGTGAATCGCTTTTTGCAAAGCGGTAAAACGTTTGCGGGTGTTGTGAAAATCAGGAATCGTTTCCGTCAACCGCGCGCCGGGCAAATCCACCAATAATTTCTGAAAGTTTCCAAATGCTTTTCCCGCTTGATACGCTTGCTGGGTGGATTGCACTGATTCAAACGTTTGCACTTTTTCCACAAACACAAATGTCCGCCAACATTCGCCCGCCCCGTCGCGGTAAAAAGATTCTCCCTGACGCGTCGGCACCAGGGTCAGCGAGCGGCGCGTAATATCGGTGGCGCCTTGCGCTAAAAGTTTCTCGCGCAAATGCGTCGTGACGCGCACCATATTTTTCATCAAGGCCGCCGCATCTTTAAAAACGGATTGATTTATTTTTTGATGAATGTAACGAACTTTGGTTCCGCCCTGATCGTAGGTGGCCGAGTAGGTTTCATTGATGTGGCCGATCTTGCAGGTTTCGGCGTGAAGAATTTCGCCGTAAATCTGAAACTGTTTGGAAATCTTCTGGAGTTGCGCTTCTTGATAAATCGCCATGCCCACATCGTGGTCAAGGGCCGCTAAATTGCAAATGTTTTGCGCTTCAACTTCACGCCCTATTGTGCGAGACTCAAAAATCAAACTCGACGCCAATGCCCATCTCAGTTGTTATTGGAAAAATTCAATCAGCATGAGCCAATTCAAATGCTTTCAAATCACACGCGCCCCCTTGGCGGAGTGTCGGCAGAACAACTCGGCGTATTGCAAAATTTTTCTGGCTCAATACATCCGTTATTCTGAACAGCTAAATCACGTTTTGGGCGAACTCTCTGACTTGGGTGCCGAGGCAAAATTGGATTTTCCAACACCTCAAAAAATCGAAAGCCGCATCGAGAAAATTTTCGCCAACCATTCTGCCGGCGGATTGGAGGCGTTTAATTACGTTCTTGAACAGAAGATACAAGTTGAAAAACAGATCGACGAGCAGCAAGCCAGACTTCAAAAACTGATTGCCGATTTCCAGAAGCGATATCGTCTCGTTCGTGATCGCGCTGAAACTGCCGCGCAAATGCGTTCCGCACTGTCAGAGCTTCTCAAGCAGATTCCTGCAAGCTG
>JALYXC010000330.1 GCA_030947315.1 Verrucomicrobiota bacterium
ATCGCCGGCAGCAGCGTTTTTTTTCTTTTACAGTGGAAGGCAAAAAAACTTCCTGAAAATGAACAAGCGATATTACGCAATGAAATTTTTGTCGCTCGCGCCTCCGTGAAAGAACCGATCGAAGACCTCAAACCGATTGTTAATGAAGAAGTGCAAAAGCGGTTGAAACAAAATTCGATGACGACGCTTGACGCGCAGCTTTTGCGCAAGCAAATCGAAGAACAAATTAAAGCCGCGCAGCAAGTGGTGCAGCCTGATTATATGCGGCGTTGGATCATTGATTTGGGTGCGGTAAAAAATTCCCTGCGCAACCGGCCGCTTTTTTTGCGCGTCAAATTCCACGCGGCGGAAACAAGACCGGACGCAACGTATGTCGCGCAGTGGCAAATCGGTCCTCCCGAATCTGCCAAAATTGCGCGGCAGGAAATGAGCCTTGCGGCAGACACGTTTCATGAATTTCCCATCCCCCCAAATCTTTTTGATGACAGCGGAAAACTGACGATTGAATTCTCAAATCGAAATCCCACGGCGCTTTTATTTCCGCTCGATGAAGGAATGGAAGTGCTTTATCGCGAAGGCGGCTTTGGCCTGAACTTCGCGCGCGGTCTTGGAATAATTTTGTGCTGGCTCGCATTACTCGCTGCGGTGGGTTTGGCGGCCGCAAGCTTTCTTTCTTTTCCAGTGGCGGCGTTTTTTTCCATCGCAGTTTTACTGATTGGACTCTCCAGCGGCACGTTGAGCAGCGTCGTGGAAGAAGGTTCGATCATGGGCACGAATCGTGAAAGCAGCGCGGCCCACACCGGATGGATTGACGCGGTGATGGTGCCGATTTTTCGGGGAGTTTTGAAAGTGGTCAATCTTGTGCAAGGATTTTCGCCGATCGATTCGTTGAGCACCGGCCGCAGTATTACGTGGACGCAACTTAGTCTGGCCATCGGGCAAATTGTTTTGTTGCTCGGCGGAATTTTTGCGGTGATTGGAATAATTCTTTTTTCGCGACGCGAATTGGCCAGGGTGCAAACTCAATGAAATGAGTCAGTCGAAACTTTATAAACCGGTCTTGATCGTGCTCTGCCTGGCGCTGCTGTTGGGGGTTTCGCAAATTCAGCGTGGCCTGAATCGTGAGCGTGAAAAACTCGGTTTGACGCGGATGCCGCCTTTGGAGAATGCGCCGCCCATTTTGGCTTTTACGACCGTCGCGCTGGGCGGATTTCGCGGTCTTATTTCGAATGCGCTTTGGATTCGCGCCAACGATCTTCAGGAGAACGATAAATATTTTGAAATGGTGCAGCTCGCTGATTGGATTACAAAACTGGAACCGCATTTCACGCAGGTCTGGCTCGTCCAGGCCTGGAATATGGCTTACAATATTTCGGTCAAGTTCAAAGATCCCCAGGATCGTTGGCGGTGGGTGGAGCGCGGCATTTCTCTTTTGCGCGATGAAGCACTTCGTTACAACCCGGATGATCGTTTAATTTACCGCGACTTGTCATGGATTTTCCAACACAAGATGGGACAAAATCTCGACGATGCTCATCAGTTTTACAAGCAAGCGTGGTTCGAGGAAATGAATCCGCTCGTGGGTAAACATCCGAACTTCGACGCGTTGCTGCATCCGAAAACCGCCGCCGAAAAAGAGCGCGCTCAACTTTTGCGCGAGAAATATAAAATGGATCCGCAAGCCATGAAAGAAGTAGATGAAAAATATGGGCCGCTGGAATGGCGCCTGCCCGAAGCGCACGCGATTTATTGGGCGGAACTCGGCGTCATCAAAGGAAAAGGCGAGGACAAAGAAAAAGTTCGACGCTCAATTTACCAAACGATGCAACAGAATTTTCGGCGCGGCGCACTTTATGAAAATAAAATTGATGGATCATTTTCGCTCGGTCCAAATTTAGATGCCATTCCCAATGTGAATAAATCGTATGAAGACCCGATGATGCAAGACGATGAAAAGACGCGAGACTATCCAAAAACGGGCCACAAAAATTTTCTCAAGGACGCTGTTTATTTTCTTTATCTTTATAATCGCCGGCCGGAAGCCGAAAAATGGTACAGCTATTTAAAAGAAAAATATACAAACGCGATTCCCGATTACATCAAAGAAAAATTTCCCAAGGCAAATCCCAACGCAAAACTTTCGCTGGATGAATTCACCACGTTGCGCGTGACCGAAGATGTGGGCGAAACTGATCCGGTAAAAATCCAAGCCGTTCTCGGCGGATTAATTGCCAAGGCTTATCTGTCGCTCGCGCAAGATGATGATGAGGCGGCGGCGAATTATGAGCGACTCGCGCAATCGGTCTATAACCGTTTTACAGAAAGCACTAAAGGGTCAGAAGTGCGGGTGAAGGTTGCGCCTATTAATCAAATTAAAAAAAATGTGCGCGAGGAACTGCTTGATTCCCAACGCGGATTACCACCGGAAGCAGCGGCGCGTCTTCGCACAAAACTCGGTTTGCCAGGGCCGAAAGGAAAATGACGTTACCCGAGGCGAAAGGAAATGCGCGTGATCAGATCGCGGCCGAAACTATGTTGGAGTCGCTGCAAAATTTCGCGCCGGCGATAACGAACAATTTCATCCAGCCACACACTGTTATCTACCGTGACAAAAAGAGTTCCTTTATTGAGGCCAGTCGGTTGGGCGTGAGTAACAAGATTTGGATCAATTAAATTATTCCACACTTTTAAAATTTCCGCCTCAGCTTGGCGCCGATCGATGCGCAATTCTTTTAAAATTTTGGGAAGAACATCGCTGGCCGCGCGGCCGCTTTTTGATTGCGCTTTTTCCTGCGGAGCCAAATCCACCCCGCGCCATTGCGCCAAAATTCGCTGGCGAGGCGAACATTTTTGAAAAGCCGAAAGTGGCGGGCGAAAGGCAAAGGGCGTATTCATTTCGACTTTTGAGCGGCCGCGTGCATCTCGCCTGGAGAATTCAACGGCGGAATTTCCGCAGCGCGTTCCGCTTTTATTTCATCCAACACCAGCACGCCATGCGGAGGCAAATCGTAATTGCCCGTGAAAGTTTTTGCGGTCAAAAAATCGTGCATCGGTTTGTAAAATTGAATGCGGACCGGAGAACTTTGATGATTGAGCAGAAAATAAATTTTCGCGGTGTCGCTTTGGCGCAAACTGACTTCAACAGTATCGGGCACTTTTAACAATGGAACCAGATTACAAAGTTGCCGCATCCAAACAACGAGGTCATCGTAAAAAGGCTGGCGACACATCGTGCCCAGATAAATGGCTTTGCCGTGGCCGAATTGATTTATTGTCATGCAAGGTCGGCCCGCATAAAAATCTTCGGTGTAAGTTCCCAGAATCTGGCAACCTTTTGGCACGATTAAATCGCACCAGAGCCGGGCGGAATGCAAATGGCTGGTGTGAAACGCGCCTTTGAAGGTCAAATGATTTTCCGCTTCCGGCGGCAACGGATCAAACTCCTGCACTTCCAGACCAAACAAATCGGTCAGATCATGCGGAAAGCCGTCATCGGTCGCGATGTGATGTTCGTCCACTAAACCAGTGTTGAAAGTGCTGATTAAAATTCCGCCGTTTTGCACGTAAAGTTTCAGCAAATCGGCTTCCGCTCCGGCGAGTAATTGCAGCGATGGAGCAATAACCAATTTATATTTGGAAAGATCCTCTTCGGGCCGCGCGAAATCCACGGAGATATTGCGATCATGCAGGGCGCTATGAAAAAGTTGAATGTGTTCTCGTTGGCGAAAAAGTTTATTGGGCTGCATGGGCATTCGCAAAGCCCATTCG
>JALYXC010000348.1 GCA_030947315.1 Verrucomicrobiota bacterium
GCGGTGGTAACGATGCTGGTGCGGATGATTGAGGAGAAGCGGCTTGCGGTGAAGGTCTATACCAAAGGCCGGTTGCACGCGAAGGCTTACATTTTCGATTACGCCGAAGTGTTTGATAAAAGCGGAAAGCCGGTCGAGCGGCACGAGGAAGGACTCGCCATCATCGGCTCGTCGAATCTCACGTTGTCCGGCGTCTCGCACAACACGGAATTGAACGTGATGGTGCAGGGCAATGACAATCACGCCGAGCTTGGAAAATGGTTTGATGAACTTTGGGATGAATCGCAGGACTTCGACGAGGCGTTGATGCAGGAGATGAAGCAGTCCTGGGCGGTGGCGTCCGTCCGCCCGTATGACGTTTACATGAAGACGCTCTACACGCTGGTGCGCGACCGGCTCGAAGGCGAGGATGACAAGGATATTTTGTGGGATGACGAAATCACGAGGCGGCTGGCGGATTTTCAGAAAGTGGCGGTGCGTCAGGCGGTGCAGATCGTGAAGGATTACGGCGGCGCGTTCGTGTCAGACGTGGTCGGCCTGGGCAAGAGCTACATCGGCGCGGCCATCGTGAAACATTTCGAGCGCACGGATCATGCGCGGGCGCTCATCCTCTGTCCTGCGCCGCTCACGGAAATGTGGGAGCGATACAACGAGGTGTATCAACTCAATGCGCGGGTGCTTTCGATGGGGATGTTGCGTGAGGAGGACGAAGGCACGGTGAACTTTCTTCTGGATAACGTTCTCTACAAAGACCGCGATTTCGTGCTGATTGACGAAAGCCACAATCTTCGCCATCGCGATACGCAGCGTTACAAGGTGGTGGAGGCATTCTTGAGCACGGGTCGGCGGTGTTGTTTTCTCACGGCCACGCCGCGCAACAAAAGTGCGTGGGATGTTTATTCGCAGATCAAGCTGTTCCATCAGGACGACAAGACGGATTTGCCGGTTGATCCGCCGGACTTAAAGCAATACTTCAAGTTGATTGAAGACGGAGAACGGAAACTGCCGGACTTGCTGGCGAACATTCTCATCCGCCGGACGCGCAATCACATCTTGCGCTGGTATGGTTTTGATTCGGAGACGCACCTGCAAGTTGACCCATCGCAGTTCCGCGATTATCTCGACGGCAGAAAGCGCGCGTATGTTCTGGTCGGCGGGCGGCATCAGTTTTTCCCGAAGCGCACACTGGACACAATTGAATACAGCATCGAGGACACTTATCGCGGGCTGTATCAGGAATTGCGCGGCTACATCGGCAAGCCCACCGATGGCAAATCAAAGCGACGGCGCGTTATCGAGCCGACCGGAGAAGAACTTACCTACGCCCGGTATGGCCTGTTCAACTACGTTCCCGCCGGGAAACAGCGCCGCGAACCTTACGCCAGTTTGCACCGCGCTGGCGCAACGCTGCGCGGCCTCATCCGCATCCTCCTGTTCAAACGATTCGAGTCGTCCGTGTTTGCGTTCAAGGAGACTGTCCGCCGATTGCTTCTGGTTCACGAACGGTTTTTGCAGGCGCTGGAGCAGGGCTTTGTTCCTGCGGGTGACGAGGCGCAAGCGATTCTTTACGAGCCGAACCAAGCTGAGGAACAGGACTTGATGGACGCGCTGCGGCAGGTGTCGGGCCGTTATGACATTGCCGATTTTGATTTGCCGCGCCTGAAAGCAGCCATTGCGCATGACGTGAAGCTGTTGAGAAAAATTCTCGAATGTGTGAAGCCGATCACGCCGGAGCAGGACGCCAAGTTGCAAAAGTTGAAAGAGTATCTTGCGAAAAAACCTTTGAAGGATGGCAAGCGGCTCATCTTCACCCAATACGCGGACACGGCGAGGTATCTTCACGACAATCTTAATCCCGGCGGCAAGCGCGACGACATTGACGTGATTTTCAGCGGCGACAAAAGCAAGGCGCGCGTCGTGGGGCGGTTCGCGCCGAAAGCAAATCCCGAATACAAATTCACGGCAGGCGAGAAGGAGTTGTTCACGGTGGTTGCGACCGACGTGCTGGCGGAAGGCTTGAATCTTCAGGATTGCGACAACATTATCAATTATGATCTGCACTGGAATCCGGTGCGGCTCATTCAACGTTTCGGACGCATTGACCGCATCGGCAGCGACCATGATGTCGTTCACGGCTTCAATTTCCTGCCGGAAACGGAACTCGACAAGCATTTGGATTTGAAAGACAAGCTGCACAATCGCATCCAGGAAATCCACGACACCATCGGCGAGGATTCTGAAATTCTCGACCGTACAGAAAAACTCAACGAGGAGGCAATGTATGCGATTTACGAAAAGAAGAGCGGCGGACAGTTGAGTTTGTTCGAGGATGAGGAAGACGAGTTTCTCGACCTGAACGAAGCGGAGGAAATTTTGCGGCAATTGCGGAAGGAGAACCCGGTTGAATACGAGAGGATTGCGGATTTGCGCGATGGCATCCGCGCCGCCAGGACATCTCCGCAGAAGGGGCAGTTCGTTTTTTGCGAGGCGTCGTATCCCGAACGCGAAAGCGCGAAGGGTTTCCAACAATTGTTCCTGCTCGATGCGAACGGGACGGTTGTCTCGAAAGACATTCCAAGAATTCTCGGCGCGATCAAGTGCGGGCCGGAACTCAAAAGCCAGCCGTTGCCGAAGGACTACAACGCCGCCGTAATGCGGGTGCAACGCCAGTTCGCCGATGAAGTGAAGCACCGGCAAGCCGAACGCACACACACTTTGTCACTGAGCCACGGCCAGAACTATATCTTGCGCGAGTTGCGCGTTCTGTTTGCAGCCAGCACAGACGAGGATCAGAAGGCGATGATTAACGTGCTCGAAAAATCTTTTCGCGGGCCTATAACACGCGCGGTCAACCGAGAAGTGGTGCTTCTCCGCCGGAACGGTATCAGTGGCGAACCCCTTCTGAAGGCGCTAGCTCGCATATATGATCAGCACAATCTCCGCGATTGGGTTGACCGTCGAAGATTGCAGGAAACGAGCCGGCCAATCTCAAAAATTGTTTGCAGCGAGGCGTTGGTCTGACTGATTCATCCTGGACGACGACACTCAAATGCCGCCCCTGACCCAATGACACACCGCCAAAGAAGAATGACGATAGATTGCGACGGCATGAGACGGCGGTCACAGACGCGGCTACAAATTACGCTAAAATTCCTTTGACAACTTTTCCGTGCACATCAGTTAACCGGAAATAGCGTCCTTGAAATTTATGAGTTAACCGCTCGTGATCAATCCCGAGCAAGTGCAACAGCGTCGCGTGAAAATCGTGAACGTGAACGCCGTCCTGCGCGATGTTGTAACCGAATTCATCCGTCGCGCCAAAAACCGTTCCCGCTTTCACGCCGCCTCCCGCCATCCAGATGGAAAAGCAACGCGGATGATGGTCGCGTCCGTAATCTGTCGGAGTCAATTTACCTTGAGAATAATTGGTTCGGCCAAATTCTCCGCCCCAAACGACCAATGTGTCTTCGAGCATTCCGCGCTGTTTTAAATCCGCAATCAGGGCCGCGGCAGGTTGATCAGTTTCCTGGCATTGCGTGCGCATTCCTTTGGGCACATTGCCGTGATGATCCCAACCCTGATGATAAAGTTGAATAAATTTCACGCCGCGTTCCGCCAGACGGCGCGCTTGCAAACAATTTGCGGCGAAGGTCCCGGGCTTGCGCGAGTCGGCTCCGTACATCTCAAAAATGCGATCGGGTTCGCTCGAAATATCCATGACATCCGGCACGGAAGTTTGCATTCGAAACGCCATTTCATATTGGCTGATGCGGGTGTTGATTTCTGGATCCGCTAAATTTTGCTGCGCGATTTCGTGTAAGTCGCGCAGGCGATCCAATTGCAAGCGACGCGACTCGCGGTTGATTCCTTCTGGATTATTCAAATAGAGAACAGGATCTTTGCCGGAGCGAAATTGCACGCCTTGATAACGCGACGGTAAAAAACCGCTGCCCCAAAGTCGCGAGGAAAGGGGCTGGTCAACTTTCCCCGGCGTGATCAGTACGGCGAATGACGGCAAATTTTCATTGCCGCTTCCCAAACCATAACTCAACCATGCACCAATGCTCGGACGGCCGGATAACTGCGAACCGGTTTGTAAAAACGTAAAGGCCGGATCGTGATTAATTGCTTCGGTGAACATTGAGCGCACGATGCAAAGATCATCCACAATTTTCGCAGTGTGCGGAAGAAGTTCGCTG
>JALYXC010000372.1 GCA_030947315.1 Verrucomicrobiota bacterium
CAAATGGTATGACAATACTGGCTGGCATGCGTATGAAAATTTGGGAGGCATCCTGACGTCGCCGCCCGCATCCGTTTCGTGGAATTCGGTGAAAATAGATGTGTTCGCGCGCGGCACCGACAATGGGCTTTTGCATCGCTGGTTTGATTCGCCGAACTGGAGTGCCGTCTGGGAGAATTTGGGTGGCGGACTGTCGGGCGGCCCCGGCGTTTCTTCATGGGGGGTGGGCCGGCTGGATGTGTTCATTCGCGGGACGGACAACGCCCTTTATACCAGGTTCTACGTCACTCCATCGTGGTCGTCGGTTTGGGCGAGTCTGGGAGCGATACCTTAAATCATATGCCGCGCGCCGACTTGCAGGCCGTCACAGAGGCTTTCCTAAGTTAGCTTGGGACGGAGATGGTTTACAATTATTATGAAGAAAGTCCTGCCAATCCTTTTTTGCGCCATGGTGGTTGCGATCTGTTTTTTGACTTATTTTCCGAGCGTTCCAGTTCAGGAGGAAAAAAACTCAAAAACTGAGGCGCCTTGGCGAGATAAAAAAACGCTGAAACACATAAGAGCAGCTAAGCAATCGCCGCCCGCAGATCTTCATGAGGAAATTGCGGACGTTCTGCCCGAGACTCCCGCACCCCCGCCCATTGAAATAAAACCGCCCTCTTATCGGACGATCACCCACTCCGTAGGCGATTTCAAAGCGTGGGGGCAGTTTGAAAATACGGTCGCTGATACCCATTTGCGCCTGGAGAATGGCTCAGCCGAAGCGACTTCGGCAACGGACTACCACATTTCCGGCCTTTACACTTCCATTCAGGATTTAACGGGGCTGTTCGACCAGATCACTTTCCATTGCGAGAGTGTTGTGCCGGCGGGAGGTGCCCTGACCTTCGAATTCCGCACCTCGAACGACGCCGGTCAATGGTCGGATTGGCAGCAAAGCAGCGGCGATCAACCGATCAAATTGGCGGCTCCTGCCACGGGTTGGCAATATCGCCTGGCTTTATTCGCCAGCACCCCAAACAGCAGTCCGGAAATTACCAAAGTCACTGTGGTGACTGAAGACACAGTCCGGAGTACGGTGACGACGTCTCTTGCACCCAACTAGCCCGAACAGGCAGAACTTTTACTCTGCTCGCCATAGGCAAAAGTTTCCTCTACCATTACGGCAACCCATGAAGCCGGGAAGCCAACTTTTCTCCTCGTTGCGATGTCTTCGGTTGTGCGTGACTCTATTACTTTTGCCGGCCCGCCTGAACGCAGGTGGAAATCCTTCAACGAACTGGACCGGGCTCGCCGCTGTTTCCTGGGGTGAAAACCGGGTGGATATTTTCGCGCGTGGCAGCGATGACAGCTTGCAACACAAATATTATGACGGCGTATTATGGCACGAGTGGGAATCGCTGAGAGGTGTTTTAAGGAGTGGTCCCGCCGTTGTTTCCTTGGGCGAAGGCCGTCTTAATGTTTTTGTAAGGGGAACAGATAATGCCATTTGGGAGAATTTTTACATGCAGGGACGTTGGCAGGGATGGTTGTCACAAGGAGGCGATTTTGTCTCCACACCACAAGTTTTTGTGCCGGAACGCGATCACATCGAACTTTTTGCCGAAACGGCGAGTGGTGCCTGGCAGATGCGATGGTGGGATGGCGCGATATGGCATCCGTGGCAGACTGTGGGAAGAAAACCAAACCGAGTTCAGAGCGCCAACGCATGGTTCCTGCGCCAGTTCGTCGAGGGAAAAGGTTCGGCCCGGTTTCATTCGCGCCTTTGGAAATCGGACGATGGATTACCGCACGATAGCATCCAGGCGATCACTCAAACACGCGACGGTTATCTTTGGATTGGCACGGCGCAAGGTCTCGCCCGGTTTGATGGAATCCATTTCACCGCGCAGAACCTCGCTGAAACCTCGGCGCAGCGGCAGCCTTCCGTCACCGCGTTGCGTGAAACGAAAGACGGCAGCCTTTGGATCGGCACGGACGGAAACGGATTGATTGGCCTGCATCAAGGAAACATTTCCCGGCAGCAGCGTCGCGATGGTTTGGCCGGTGACTTCGTGCGCGCCTTGCATGAAGCTAAAGACCATTCGCTCTGGATCGGCACGACGCAAGGTTTGAGCCGGTTCAAGGACGGAACGTTTTACAATTTCACCGAAGAAAACGGCTTGTGCGACAATACCGTTCGCGCCCTCTGCGAAGATAGTGAAGGCAATCTCTGGGCGGGCACCGGTGGCGGGCTGAACCTGCTGAAAAATGGCGAAGTCATCGGCAAGTATCTCACCAATCAACCCTACGGTCTCATTCGCGCGCTCACCTTGAATCAGGATGGGAGTCTCTGGATTGGATGTAACGTCGGAATTTTTCACTGGCAAAAAAGCGCACCGGAAATTGTTTTGGACGAAAAGAACGGTTTGCTCGGTTTGCTCAATACGTTCGTCAGCGCTATTCATGTGGATGGGCGAAATAACCTTTGGGTGGGAACGTATGGGGGGCTGTACCGGCTGGCGGAGGACTGGGAAGGCGACGGCTTGTCACCGCTCCGTCATTCTTCCACTTTGACCAATGGATTTTTCCTGACGGAATTGACGACGGAAAAAACCGCCTACGATCAAATTAACGTTATCTTTGCAGACCGGGAGGCTAACCTTTGGGTCGGCGCCAAAGACGGTTTGTATCAATTGCAAAACGGTCCCTTCACCACCTGCTCGACGCGCGACGGCTTGAGCTACAACAACGTCATGTCCGTCCTGCAAAGCCGATCGGGCACTCTCTGGGCGAGCACCTGGGGTGGCGGGCTGGACGAAATTCATGACGGAACTATTACGGTGCATTCGAGCAGCCAGGAATTGCACAGCGAATTGCTGTTGGCCCTGCACGAAGACCGGGAAGGCGCGTTGTGGATCGGCACCGATTTCGAGGAAGGATTGTACCGTTTCCAGCACGGTCACTTTACGCACTTTGGAACCAACGAAGGCTTCACCGACCGAGCCATCCGCGTCATCCATCAGGATGCCCAGACCAATCTGTGGATTGGAACGAGCACGGCACTGGTGCTTTTCAAAGATGGAAAATTCCGCCGCTACACCACCGCCGACGGCTTGGCGGACGACACCGTCCGCGCCCTTCATGAAGACCGCCAAGGCAATCTTTGGATCGGCACCTCGGGGGGATTGAGCCGATTTCGTGAGGGCAAGTTTCAGAATTTCACGACCCACGACGGTCTCCCGCACGATACCGTCATGGCGATTCATGAAGAGCAGGACGGTACATTATGGTTTGGAACCGCTGGTGGACTCAGTCGATTCCGCCAAGACCACTTTACATTTTTCGACCGTCACGATGGGCTGTGGGCCGACGAAATCTACGAAATCCTGGAAGACGACCGGGAAAATTTCTGGATAAGCAGCCGCAAAGGAATTTTTCGCGTCAGCAAGAAAAGCCTCGTTGAATTTGTTCGTGGAAAAGGGACAATCCAGTGCGTCTCCTATGGCCGGAGCGATGGTATGGAAAGCGCGCAATGCAACGGCGTTTCCAAACCCGCTGGTTGGAAAGGCAAAGATGGCCGACTTTTTTTTCCGACGACGCGCGGTGTGGTGGTGGTTAATCCCAAATCGATCCCCGAGAACGAATCACCTCCACCCGTGGTGATGGAAGATGTGATGGCGGACAAAAATACAGTGGCGAGTGCCCAGGGGCAAGTGATGAGAACCGCAGCACCGATTCTTCCTCATTCTTCATTGGTCACTATTCCGCCCGGTCGCGGCGAGTTGGAGTTTCATTATACCGCTTTGAGTTTTCGCGCCCCGGAGAAGAATAGGTTTAAATATAGGCTGGAAGGCATTGATTCTGATTGGGTCGAGGCAGGAACGCGTCGCGTCGCTTACTACAACAATCTTAATCCGGGCACTTACATTTTTCATGTCATCGCTTGCAACAATGACGGCGTTTGGAATGAGACTGGATCAGCTATCAAGCTGACGTTACAACCGCATTATTGGCAGACATGGTGGTTCTACAGTCTGTGCGGTATCGCGTTTGTCGGTTTCGTTGGTGGCGGCGCGCGTTTGCTGACCAAAAAAAGAATGCAGCGCAAGCTTGAGCTACTCGAACAACAACACGCCATTGAAAAAGAACGCACTCGCATCGCACAGGATATGCACGACGACTTGGGCGCGTCGGTGACACAGATTCTCATGCTTAGCAATCTTGGCAAGGAATCTCACAGCAAGTCCGATGAATTGCGGAACTATCTGGGAACGATCTCCTGCACCGCGCAGGAAATCGTACAAAACCTCGATGGTATTGTTTGGGCGGTTAATCCCGAAAACGATTCGTTGGAACGTTCCATAAATTACCTTCAGGAATATGCGGAAATGTTTTTGCGCCCCAGCGGAATTTTCTGTCGTTTTGAAATTCCGGAGAAGCTGCCCGATCACCCTTTATCCTCGGAGACGCGTCACAATCTTTTTTTGGTCGTGAAGGAAGCATTGAATAACGCGGTCAAGTACTCCGGCGCGTCGGAAGTGAAAATTTCTTTGCAAGTCACAGATGCCCTGCTGTTAATTTCCATCGCCGATAACGGAAAAGGTTTTACTTTGGAAAAAGTTTCTTCATTCGGAAATGGATTGCAGAACATGCGCAAACGAATCGAGAACCTCGGCGGAAAATTTTCTTTGACAAGCGAGCCCACCACCGGAACTCGTGTCCAATTGGAAATTCTTTTGCGTCATTGAAACAGCTTGGAATTGATGCTGGTTTTCCAAAACTATTTCTGTAAAGTCGAAAACCAAAAGGCAATCGTCGAAGCATCAAGTTAATTTTTCAAAATATGAACACAGAAGAAAAAATCCAATCTTTCCGCAAAAGTTACGAAGCGCTTCGTGTTGAAATTGGCAAGGTCATTGTCGGTCACGAAGCGATCGTGGAAGGAACATTGATTGCCATTTTCAGCGGTGGCCACGTTTTGCTCGAAGGCGTTCCGGGACTTGGCAAAACGCTGCTGGTGCGCACATTGAGCGAAGTGCTCGACATGAGTTTTAATCGGATTCAATTCACGCCTGACCTTATGCCCGCCGATATTCTCGGCACAAATATTGTAATGGAAACCACGGGTGGAAAGCGAGAATTCCAATTTCAACACGGCCCGATTTTTGCGCATCTAATTCTCGCCGATGAAATCAATCGCGCCACGCCGAAAACGCAATCAGCCATGCTCGAGGCCATGCAGGAAAAAAGCGTCACGGCTGGCGGAGAAATTCGCAAACTGGGCGAACCGTTTTTTGTTCTCGCCACGCAAAATCCAATTGACCAGGAAGGAACTTATCCATTGCCCGAAGCGCAACTCGACCGTTTTTTCTTTAAGTTGATTGTTGGTTATCCGAATGCGGCGGAGTTGACCGAAGTTCTCACGCGCACGACGGAAAGCGCGAAAGCGCAAATCAGTCGCGTGCTGACCAAGGAACAGATTTTGGAATTGCAAACGCTCGTTCGGCAAGTGCCGGTCGCGTCGCATGTGAAAGATTATGCGGTGCGTCTGGTTCTCGCGACGCATCCGAAAAGCGAAACCGCTGCGCCGATTGCCAATCAATATCTGCGCTTCGGCAGCAGTCCGCGCGGAGGGCAAACGCTGATTCTCGGCGCCAAAGTTCGCGCGCTCACGCAAGGCCGTTTCAACGTCAGTTT
>JALYXC010000378.1 GCA_030947315.1 Verrucomicrobiota bacterium
AAACTGACCGACCAACAAGCGAAAGAAATCTTGCAACTGTTCGAGACGGATGAACAAACCGGGGTGTGGATAGGGCTGTCAGTGGATAGTTCTCTTTTGAACGCAACTTGTGTGGCCCTCGAAAAGTTCCCTAGCTCGCATTTTTTGCGTTCCGGCGATGCGATTCATCTGACGTGCGCTCAGGAACATGGTTTTAAAGAAATTTACAGCAGTGATAAACATCTGCTAGCTGCTGCTTCCTACTTCGGGTTGATCGGAAAAATATTCTTTCGACACCGTGACGGCTCAAAAACAAAATTTATTTGCGGGCACCGGACGACGTTGCATCAATCCGCCGCCGAACATTGCGCACGGCGGTTGGGGTGCGCAGAAACATGAGCAGGCCGAAGGGATTGACTTGGATTTATGGGTCACAGCTTTGGCGCTTTCTGATCAAACCACTACCGCAATCGTGCTCGATTTCGATATTCAAATTATTACAAATCAACGGGCCGACCAGATTCGCGCGGCGGTAAGTCGGGCCACCGATTTACCGATCACCGCTATTCGCGTTTCGGCTACGCACACGCATTCTGGACCTGTGCCTTACCAAAGCTGGATTGAAAAAGGATTTGAAATGGTCGCGCCCTGGTTTGAAAATGTGTCCCGCTGGGCAGCAGAAGCGGCCAGTGAAGCGCTCTCGAATTTGCAACCTGTGGAAGTGCGAACGGGTCGCGGTGAATGTTTTATTAATTCAAATCGTCGCGCTCTCACGCCGACAGGTGAACGTTTTCTGGGAGTCAATTCTGACGGTGTATGTGACCACGAAGTTCTCGTTATAAAACTCGATTCGCTCGATGGAAAAACCGTCGCGACTTTGGTGAATTTTGCCTGTCACGGCACGATTATGGGTCCGCTCAACCGGCTGATCACGCCTGATTTTCCCGGCGCCATGAAACGCGTCGTGGAACACTCGATCGGCGGAAAATGTTTGTTCCTGCAAGGTTGCGCGGGCGATCAAGGGCCCGTGCAAGGTTTCATCAAAGAGACTTCAGTTTATAAAAATCTCGGGGCGATTCTCGGTCATGAAGTCGCTCGCATCGCGCTGAGTTTGAAGAATGTTCCGACGAAATTAAATTTCCGCGAAATCATTCCGTCCGGCGCGCCCCTCGGAATGTATGATTGCGAATTTTCGGTGACGCGAGGCCGGCCGGTTTGCGTAATGGAAAAAGAAATTTCCGTTCCGTTGCGGGAAGGGTTGCCTGAGAAAAAAGCGGCTGGCGAAAAACTCGGCTTTTGGCAAACGAAATTAAAAAGAGCGCGCGAAAGAAAAAATGACGCAGCGATCACAGAAGCAATTTACATGGCGCGCCGAGCTGATATTCAACTTCGCATGGCTGACGATTTCGGCGGCAAAACCAACGCCGGGATTAGAACGCATTTTATTACTTTTGGCGATGTGGCATTAGTCGGCTGCAATGTTGAACCGTTTTGCGAAATTGGTCTCGCTCTAAAAAAACAATCGCCATTTCCTGTCACGTTCATGTCCGGCTACACCAATGGTCGAATGGCTTACCTCCCCACGGCCAGGGAGTGGAGCAAAGGCGGATACGAAGTGGAGAACTCGCCCTTTGGACAAAACGCGGCGGAAGTTTTGCAAAACGAAACTCTACAAACGCTGCAAATTTTGCGAGATAAAATCTAATTGAGGAATGATTCTCAGTCTTGTCATAAACCAAAGGAGCCACTACATTCCCTGCCATGAGTTACGTTGGAACAGTTACAAATGGAGTCGTCATCCTTCCTGCTGATGTGCATTTGACCAATGGAATCAAGGTGCGAATCGAACCGATTGAAGAGAAAAATCCCGCGCCGACTTTAGCGGAATCCTTGCGCGATTTTATTGGTGTCATTGATGGGCCAGAGGACCTGGCGGAAAATCATGATTATTATATTCACGGCGCTCGAAAAAAATGAGTCGGGTTTTTGCCGATACTTTTTATTTTTTGGGATTGCTCAACCGATCCGATAAAGCACACGCTAAGTGTGTCCATTTTTCGGAAAACTATCGCAAAAAAATTATTACAACCGAATGGATTTTGGTTGAAGTTGCGGATGCTTGGTCATCTTCTCCCGAGCGAATTCAAGCTGCTAAATTTGTTCAATTTGTTTTACATAATCCGCAATTCCAAATTGTTCCATCTTCCTCAAATTTATTTTTGCGGGGTTTAACTCTGTATGCCAAACGGCTTGACAAAGATTGGTCGCTCACTGACTGCATTTCTTTCGTGGTTATGGAAGATGAAAACGTAACAGATGCGTTAACCGGCGATCGTCATTTTGAACAGGCTGGTTTCAAAATATTGCTTGAATAAATCCATTGAAAATCATTCGCATAGAAACTATTCCGATTCGCGTTCCTCTTAAAAAAGAACTGGCCATTCGGAGCGGACGCGGCGGCGCTCACGTCGTTTCGCCTTTTCTTCTTGTCAAAATTTTTACCGATGAAGGCATCATTGGTCTCGGTGAAGTTTCCTGCACACCGCGCTGGAGCGGCGAAGATCAAATGACCGCCGCGCATTTTATTCAAAACTATCTGGCGCCTCTGCTCATTGGCCAGAATCCAATTGAAGTGGAAAAACTCTCCGACGCTTTTCGTTTAGCGGTCGCCGGAAATTGTTTTACCAAAGCCGGAATTGAAATGGCTTTGTGGGACATTGCCGGAAAAGCAGTGGGAAAACCGGTTTATGAATTGCTCGGCGGCGCGGTGCGTGAATTTGTTCCAACCAAATGGTCCGTCTCCGGAGTCGAACCCGAAAAGGCCGCGGCGATTGCAAAATGGGCAGGCGAAGAAGGTTTCAAAACCATGAAAGTCAAAGTTGGAATCGAGCCGAACGCCGATGTCGCGCGTGTCCAGGCAGTGCGCGCAGCAATCGGCGACAAAATTAAATTAGGCGTTGATGCTAATGGCGGCTGGGCGAAGGAGACTGCCGTCAAAACGATTGAGAGATTATATTCATCCAAGATTTATTTTGTTGAGCAACCTCTTGCGCCGGAAGAGATCCTGTCGATGCCCGATCTCCGCCGACAAATTCGAATTCCCATTGTGGCCGATGAAAGCATTTATTCTTTGCAGGACGCGATGACGATGGCTTATCTCAAAGCGGCGGATGTTTTTTCCATCTACGTCGGAAAAGCCGGCGGGATCGGGTCGGCCCGAAAAATTGCAATGTTCGCCGAGTCTGCAGGTTTTAAATGCACTGTCGGAAGCAATCTCGAACTTGGCATCGGCAGCGCGGCCATGATTCATTTGGCGATGGCGACTCATGGAATCGCGGCGGAAGAATTTCCTTGCGACATCATCGGTCCGTTTTTTTACGAAGATGATTTATTAAAAAAACTATTGCTCCTCAAAGCGGGCGAAGCGCGACCTAACTCCAAGCCTGGTTTAGGAATAGAATTGGATGATGAAAAAGTTGAACGCTACCGAGTGAAACAGATTTGAACTTCGAAATCCGCAAAGTGCATGGCCCAGGACGCGACTTTCGTTTAGCGTGATCAGTTTTTTTCATTGCGCACTGAAAAATTGTCTTGTTAGTTTTGCTCGCTTTCAACGACAAAAATTTATGAGCGCAAATCAATCCAAAAATAATTTCCCGAAAATTCATAATGCGATGTGGCCCGGACTCGTCGGCAAAGGCAGTCCTGGCGCCGAACCGTGCCTTGATCTCGACAAAATGCTGGATCTCACGGCCCAGGCGGAAGTCAACGGCGTCAAATTTGATGGCGTGGATTTATTTCTGTTTGATCCGCATGTCAGCATTGATGCGAGCGAGAGCGATTTAAAAAAACTCGCGGAAAAAATTCGCAAGAAAGGTTTTGAGATCGGCTCGGTCGTCGCGCCGGTATGGCCACCGACGGGCGGCGGTTCCGCAATGGGCAATGATGAGGAACGGAAAAAATTTGTGGCCCAAGTGCAGAAAGCATGTCGGATCGCAAAAAAATTACGCGAACTGGGAGCGCGTCCGCATGGTGTCGTGCGCATTGATTCGGCGGCGGGCGTGACGGATTGGGAACGCGATCCGAAAGGCAGCACCAAAAAAATCGCGCAAACTTTTAAAGAAGCGGCGAAAGTCGCCACGGATCACGGAGAACGGCTGGCGGCGGAAGGCGAAATTTGCTGGGGCGGAATGCACAGTTGGAAAAATATGATCGAGTTGCTCGAAGAAGTTGGCCAACCGAAAGTGGTTGGTTTCCAAGCGGACATGGCGCACACGCTTCTGTACTTGCTTGGCTACAACGAACCAAAAGATCGTATCGTGCCGGAAAAATTTTCATGGGAACCGGGAATTTTTCATGAGGCAATGAAAAAAATGACGAAAGAATTGCGCCCGTGGACCATTGATTTTCATGTCGCTCAAAATGATGCGACGGTCAAAGGTTCCGGCTCGCATGACAAAACTGGCCGGCATTGTTTGGCGACCGATCCGAACGGAAAATTAAATATTGCGCGCGATGCCGGCTACTGGCTGCGCGATGATGCCGGCAAAGTGACGAAAAAATTAAAACACATTTGCTGGGACGGCTGCATGTTTCCGAACGAAGTCATGATGAAACAAGAAACGTGGAATAATATTCTGGCGGCCATGATTCAAGTCCGCGAAAACCACGGCTGGCGGGAATAATTTCATGCCAGGCGGGAGATTCGAGTTGAGATTCGTGGCGGCTCAGGTCGGCCCAAAGAGTTTCCATGGCGCATAACTTTTCGGCGGTGGTCATTTGATCCAGTGGCAAAGTAATTTCCATAATTTTTAGAGTATTTAAGCCTTCAAATTTCAATTAACATGCGCGTGGGATTTTCAATCACGTCCTTGATCCGTTTTAAAAAAGTAACGGCTTCTTTTCCATCCACAATGCGGTGGTCGTAAGTCAAAGCCACATACATCATCGGGCGAATCACCACCGCGCCTTCCCGCGCGACGGGTCGTTCCTGAATGGTGTGCATTCCCAAAACGCCGCTTTGTGGCGGATTAATAATCGGCGTGGAAAGCAGCGAACCATAAACGCCGCCGTTGCTGATGGTGAAAGTGCCGCCTTGCAATTCTTCCAGTTTTAAAGAATTTTCGCGGGCGCGTTTTGCCAAATCGCTGATGGCCAACTCGATTTCTGAAAAACTCAACCGCTCCGCATTGCGCAAAACCGGGACGACCAAACCTTTGCCGCCGCCAATCGCCACGCCGATGTCGAAATAATTTTTGTAAATAATATCTTCGCCGCGAATTTCGGCGTTGAGTTGCGGAATTTGTTTGAGCGCGTCAATCACCCCTTTCACAAAAAAAGAGATGAAGCCGAGTTTTGTCCCGTACCGTTTTAGAAATAGTTCGCCATGCTTCTGGCGAAGCGCCATGACATTCGACATATCAATTTCATTGAAGGTCGTGAGCAAGGCGGCGGTGTGCTGCGCTTCCACCAAACGCGAGGCGACCGTCCGCCGTAATTTGCTCATGCGAACGGTTTCTTCGGTGCGGGAAACATTCTGAGTTGGAATTTCTCGCGAGGGCGGCGAAGGAGGTGAAGCTGCTTGCGCGCGACCATCCGCTTTAGACTCAAGACTCAAGACTTTAGACTTAGCTTCCGGCTCTCCACTCACGTCAGTTTCTTTTTTGGCGAGACGGCCACCGGGCAAGGGAGAGTTTTGAGGTTTAGGTTTTAAGTTTTCAGTTGCTGGCGAGCCTCCAACTTTCGACTCAAGACTCAAGACTTTAGACTCCGTTCCCGGCGCTCGACTCTCGACCTTCGACTCTCGTCCCATTTCCGTTTCAATCGAGCCAACCACTTCACCCACCTTGACGGTCTCTCCTTTTTTCTTTAAAATTTTTCCGAGCGTTCCTGCTTGAGGCGCAGGCAATTCAACAGTCGCTTTTTCCGTTTCAATGACCGCGACATTCTCGTCTTTTTGGACGGAATCGCCTTCAGCTTTGAGCCACTCGCCGATTTCGACTTCAGTGATGGACTCGCCGACCGCGGGAATCTTCAATTCGATTGACATATTTTCCATTCTCTTTTTCGGCGAGGCGATTGCGCAACGCCAAATTTTCTCCAAACGCTTCCACCATGATTTGTTCCTGTTCCAATTTGTGACTGTGGGTTGAGCCAGTAGCCGGACTGGCGGAGGCCGGACGGCTCACACAAGAAAAGGCAAACCGGCCAAAAATTTCTCCGCCAAATCGGGCGAACCAATAACGCCAGGCGCCCATATTTTGCGGCTCTTCCTGCACCCAAACGACAGAAACGCCGCTCGAAAACGGTTGCAAAGTTTTTTCCAGAATATTTTCCGGCAATGGATAAAGTTGTTCGATCCGAATAATCGCCACGTCATGACGGTGGTTTTCTTCGCGATGCTTTTGGAGATCATAATAAATTTTTCCGCTGCAAAGGAGAATTCGTTCAACCTCAGAAACATTTTTTAAGGCGTCTGGAATGATGCGTTGAAAATTTCCGTCTGCCAATTCTTCGAGCGATGAAATAACATTCGGATGGCGCAACAAACTTTTGGGCGACATAACGATGAGCGGCTTTCGCCATTTGCGCAAAACCTGGCGGCGCAACAAATGAAAAAATTGCGCGGGCGTGGTGGGATAAACGATTTGAATATTATCTTCGGCGGCGAGCGCTAAAAAGCGTTCGAGTCGCGCGCTGGAATGTTCGGGACCCTGCCCTTCAAAACCGTGCGGCAAAAGCAAAACCAGGCCGCTCAAGCGGCGCCATTTTTTTTCGGCGCTCACTAAGAACTGGTCAATGATCACTTGGGCGACATTGCAAAAATCGCCAAATTGCGCTTCCCACAAAATTAATCCGTCCGGCCATTCCAGACTGTATCCGTAATCAAAACCGAGGACGGCAACTTCTGAGAGCGGACTGTTG